>JBFKCU010000186.1:0-5898 GCA_041620115.1 Burkholderiales bacterium
CTGGTCACGACGCTGGATCGCCTGGTTCGCAGGGAACGCGACCAGACCGGTTCACGCTAACGGCGACACGCCGGGCCGGCCCTCATGCTTTCTGTGCCGGCCGGGCATATCGTCATCACCGGTGCTTCCGGCGGATTGGGCGCTGCGCTCGCCCGACACTACGCCGGCGACGGGACTGCCGTAAGTTTGATCGCGCGTCACACCACAATCCTAGAACAGATCGCACGGGAACATCCGGGTCGCTGCGCCTTTCATGCCGCCGATGTCCGTGATTCAACGACGATGCGCAAGGCCGCCACGACATTCACAGCGCAACATGGATTGCCCGACATCGTCATCGCGAATGCCGGCATCAGCGTGGGTACGCTGACGGAACTCGCGGAAGATGAGCAGGCCTTTCGCGATGTCTTTGACATCAACGTGATCGGCATGATGAACACCTTCCAGCCTTACGTCGCGGCCATGCGCCAGCGCGGCCACGGCGTTCTGGTCGGGATCGCCAGTGTCGCCGGCTATCGGGGGTTGCCCGGGTCCGGCGCCTATTCGGCGTCGAAAGCCGCCGCGATCAGTTATCTGGAAAGCCTGCGCGTCGAATTGCGCGGCAGCGGAGTCACGGTGATTACCATTTGCCCCGGCTACATCGCCACCGCGATGACGACGCACAATCCGTATCGCATGCCGTTCATCATGGCCGCGAAAACTGCTGCAGAAAAAATTGCCGCAATCATAGCGAAACGCAAATGTTATGCGGTGATCCCGTGGCAGATGGCCATTGTGGCGCGGTTGATGCATGTGCTGCCGCGGTTCATCTACGATCCACTGGCAGCCAGATCCGGACGCAAACCGCGCCGCAAACAACCGCCGGAAGCACCAGGGTAAGCCGCAAGCAGACCGCGGCAATCTCCTTGGGTGTGCGGTTATTACGGCACCGGAGACGCATCTTCCGTTCGTCAATTCTTCGCATAGCTCACCGTGCCGGATGTGGCAAAAGGAACAATCCGGAAAATCGTCCGCTAGGGCGCGGTTGCCGGTGCGCGCGGTAATACACGGCGCAGCCTATTCCACCGTTACCGATTTGGCGAGGTTGCGGGGTTTGTCGACATCAGTGCCGCGGTGCAGCGCCGTGTGATAGGCCAGCAGTTGTAACGGTACTGTGTGCAGGATCGGCGACAGCAGACCGGCATGATCGGGCATCTGAATCACGTGCACCCCTTCGCTCGGCGCAATGCGCGTATCCTGATCGGCGAGCACATAGAGTTCACCGCCGCGCGCACGCACTTCCTGCAGGTTCGATTTCAGTTTTTCCAGCAGCGCGTCCTTGGGCGCCACCGCAACCACCGGCATATTGCGGTCGACCAGCGCCAGCGGCCCGTGCTTCAACTCACCGGCCGCATAAGCCTCGGCATGAATATAAGAAATTTCCTTCAGCTTCAGCGCACCTTCCATCGCTATCGGATAATGGATGCCGCGGCCGAGGAACAGCATATGCTCCTTGTGCGAGAAGCGCTCGGCCCATACGGCAATCGCGGGCTCGACTTCAAGCACATGCGTTAACGCGGCGGGCAGGTGGCGCAGTGCATGCAGCAGTTCCGCTTCACGTTCCGGCGCCAGACGTCCGCGCTGCTTGGCCAGCGCCATAGTCAGCAGCACCAGCGCCACCAGTTGTGTCGTGAACGCCTTGGTCGACGCGACACCGATTTCCGGTCCGGCGCGCGTCAGGAAACGCAAGTCCGACGCCCGCACCAGCGCAGATTCGGGGGCGTTGCAGATTGCCAGGCTGTAGTGATGCCCGCGCCGTTTGGCATATTGGAGGGCGGCGAGCGTGTCCGCAGTCTCGCCTGACTGGGAAATCGTTACCACCAGTGTATCCGGCGCGCTGTACGCTTCGCGATAGCGGTATTCGCTCGCGATCTCGACATTGCAGGGCAGGCCGGCAACGGCCTCAATCCAGTAGCGCGCAACCAAACCGGCATGATAGCTGGTGCCACAGGCAAGTAAAGTTAACCCGTTGATTTGATTAAAAATTTTGTCTGCTTTGCTACCGAACAACTGGGGCACGACGGCGCGGGCATTCGTCACCATTTCCAGCGTGTTGGCAACTGCCATCGGCTGCTCGAAGATTTCCTTCTGCATGTAGTGACGATAGGGGCCAAGTTCGACGGCGTCGGCGGTCAGCTCGGTAATCTGCTCATCGCGCGCGGCCGGCTGGCCGGCAGCATCAATGATGCGCACGCAATCTCGCGTCAGTTCCGCGCAGTCACCCTCTTCCAGATAAACCACGCGCTGCGTCACCTGCACCAGCGCCGAGGCATCCGACGCGGCGAAATTCTGGCCGTCGCCGAGACCGAGCAACAAGGGTGCACCCATGCGCGCGACAATCAGACGGGCGTCGTCGGCCTCATTGATGACCGCCACCGCATAAGCGCCGATCAGTTCGCGCAGACTGCGACGCACCGCATCAAGCAGGTCACCACATTGTGTCAGATGCAGGTGGATCAGGTGTGCGATCACCTCGGTGTCAGTATCCGACACGAAACGATAGCCGAGCCCGCGCAGTTTCTCGCGCATTTCCTCGTGATTTTCGATGATGCCGTTATGCACGACCGAAATGCCGCCGGAAACATGCGGATGCGCGTTCGCCTCGGAAGGCGCCCCATGCGTCGCCCAGCGGGTATGGGCAATGCCTACGGTGCCGCTGATCCCACCCTCGCGCGCAAGGCGCTCCAGCTCCGCCACGCGCCCGGTGCTGCGCAGCCGCCGCAGCCCGCCGTTGATCACGGCGATCCCGGCGGAGTCGTAACCGCGGTACTCCAGCCGCTTCAGCCCCTCGATGAGCATGGGCACGGTATTGCGCGCGGCGATGGCGCCCACGATTCCGCACATGGCTTAGTTCCGATCCGCCATTATTTCCCTTTGGCTGCCTTGCGCGGGCGCTTCCAGCCTGCCCGATGATCCTGCGTTTTCGGATTGATGACGAGCCCATCCGCGGGAGTATCCTGCCACACCGTGGTGCCGGCGCCCACCGTAGCTCCACGGGCAACGCGCACCGGAGCCACGAGCTGCACATCGGAGCCAATGTGCACATCATCCTCGATCACGGTGCGATGCTTGTTCGCACCGTCGTAATTGCAGGTAATCGTTCCGGCGCCGATGTTGACATTGCGGCCGACGGTGGCATCACCGACGTACGCCAGATGATTTGCCTTCGACCCGTTACCGAGTGCGCTGGCCTTGATTTCGACGAAGTTCCCTACATGCACTTCTTCGGCCAGCTGCGTGCCCGGGCGTATGCGGGCGTAAGGCCCGATGCGGCAACGCGCACCAATCTTTGCCCCATCAAGATGTGAAAAAGGTTCTATGCGCGTCCCGGGGCCTATAACAACATCTTTCAGCACGCAATGCGCGCCGATGCTGACGCCATCGCCAAGGTGGACCTCGCCTTCGAACACGCCATTGACATCAATCTGCACGTCCCGGCCGCATTGCAGCGTACCGCGCAAATCAAAGCGTAGCGGGTCAAACAGAGTCACCCCGGCATCGAGCAGTTTCATCGCCTGCCGCCACTGAACCAGGCGCTCCAGCTCGGCAAGTTGCGCCCGGCTGTTGACACCCTGAATCTCACCGGAATCCGCCGCCTTGATACCGAACACCGGGATGCGATCCTTTACCGCCAGAGCAATCACATCGGTCAGGTAGTACTCCTGCTGTGCATTGTTCGGCTTGAGACTGGACAGCCAGGACTCGAGTTTCGCGGTAGGCAGCGCCATGATGCCGGTATTGATCTCGTTGATGCGCCGCTGGGTGGCCGTGGCATCTTTCTGCTCGACAATTCCCGTAACGCGACCGGCCTTGTTGCGCAGGATCCGGCCGTACCCGGTCGGATCGTCCAGGACCGCGGTCAACACGGCAACACCACCGTCGGCAGCGTCCAGCAGGGCGCCCAGGGTATCGGCTCCGACCAGCGGTACATCGCCATAAAGCACCAGCGTCACCGGCGCCGCCGTCAGTTGTGGCAATGCCTGCTGCAATGCGTGACCGGTTCCCAGTTGCGGCGATTGCAGCGCAAACACCAGGTCGTCGCCGGACAATGCCTGTTGCACCCGGTCGCCCCCGTGACCGTGCACGATGCAGATCGGTTGCGCCCCGATCTCACGCGCGGTGGCAATGACATGGGCGATCAGCGGTTTTCCCGCCAGCGGATGCAGCACTTTGGGCAGCTCGGAATGCATCCGTTTACCCTGACCCGCGGCAAGAATTACAGCTTGGAAGCGCATTCGAAAATTATCGCATAAACATCAGCTTAGGCGTTGCGCGATATAGGCAGCAACGGCCTGCTGCTGCGCCGGCGTGCTGTGCAGTCCAACCTTGGTCCGGCGCCACAACACGTCTTCAGCGGTCGTTGCCCATTCCCGGTCGACGAACCAGTCGACTTCACGGGCATACAACGACGGCGCCAGGCCGGCTCCGAGGTCGTCCAGCGTCGCCGCGCCGGCCAGGACCGCGGGGAGATTCGCACCATGACGAAAAAACAGCGCCGCGAGGTCCGCGGCGGGCAGCCACGGAAAGTCGCGTGCGTAACGCGCCTGCATTTCGGTAATACCCCTCGACCCAAGGTCGCCACCGTCGAGCGGCGCACCTGCGGTCCATCGCGCGGTCATGCGCGGAAACCAGGGGCGCAGGGCATCGACGGCCTCCTCGGCCAGACGCCGATAGGTGGTGATTTTGCCGCCGAATACGGACAGCAAGGCGGCAGATTCCCGCTCGCCGGTCAGGCGCAACACGTAATCGCGGGTCACCTGCGAGGGATCACCGGCGCCATCGTCAAACAACGGGCGGATGCCGGCAAAACGATGCACGACATCGCGCTCAGTCACCGTGCGCTGAAAATAACGGTTCACCGCCGCGCATAGATAGCGCACCTCGTCCGCGGTAGCCACACACTGTGCGGGATTGCCGGGCAGCTCGACATCGGTAGTGCCGATCAGGGTGTAGTGCGTTTCGTACGGATAGGCAAAGATGACGCGGCGGTCATCATTCTGCAGTATGAAGGCATGCGCGCCGTCGTATAGCTTCGGCACAATGATATGGCTGCCCTGTACCAGGCGCAGGTTGAAGGGCACGTCAATGGCGGCCACATCGCTCAGAAAACTCTTCGCCCACGGTCCGGCAACATTGACCACAGCCGTTGCGGCCACTTCCTTGGCAGGGCCGTGCTCGGGCTGCAGAACCGCGCGCCATGACCGCGCATCGCGGCGCAGCGACGTGCAGGCGGTGCGCGTGCGGATACCAGCGCCGCATGCCGCTGCCGATCGTGCGGTGGCAATGACCAGCCGGGCGTCATCAACCCAGCAGTCGGAATAGATAAAACCACGGGCCAGCGCCGGCTTGAGACCATTGTTGTACGGCGGCTGCGCCAGGTTGACGGTGGCAGAGCCGGGCAGCGTCTGCCGCCGCGCGAGCACATCGTAGAGAAACAAGCCGGCGCGTATCATCCACGCCGGCCGCAGTTCAGCCACATGCGGCATGACGAAGCGCATCGGCCGTACCAGATGCGGTGCGATACGCAGCAGCACCTCGCGTTCATGCAGCGCCTCTGCAACCAGGCGGAATTCGAATTGCTCGAGATAACGCAGCCCGCCGTGGATCAGCTTGCTGCTGGCAGAGCTGGTTGCACCGCCGAGGTCGTTTTGCTCGACCAGCAGCACCGACAGGCCCCGGCCCGCTGCATCACGCGCAATGCCGACGCCGTTGATACCACCGCCGACCACCAGCAGATCGTAAATGTCAGGGTTACGCATGCCGGCGGAGATAAAAAAGGGCGGCTAACAGCCGCCCTTGACGTTGATCATGCACGCAACCGGAATCAACGTTTGCCGCGCAACTTCCGGATCGCGGCCA
>JBFKCU010000187.1:0-5895 GCA_041620115.1 Burkholderiales bacterium
ATCGCGCCTGCTCACCGATCATTACCGCCATACGACCGAAGTCATACTGAGCCAGTACGAGGCGCAGGATACGGCGCAAAAAGCGGGAAAAAAAACCAGACCGCGCGACGAGGCACGCAGCACCACATCCTGATCCGCGCGCAGGCTTGTGGCCCTAGCTTGGCGGAGTAACAACACCTCGTAACCGGCGCCCCGGCATCAAATCGGCTGATCCTTCACCCGGACATTCGTGTCCGGCGCAATGCCGTGGCCGAAACCCGCAACACGTCGGTCCAACCGTCCTGTCCGCAGCGTGCGCACGGCCTGCGAGGCGCGCATTAACGGCGCACGGCACGGCGATGCTGACCCGTTGGCTCTGCAGCCGTTCCCCTTGTCGCGTTCACCGACGTGCGCGCAGGAACCGGTGCGCCGTAAAAATAACGACAAAATTATGATACGACTTATAATATCGATATAAATGTGACACAATAAACCCGTTGCGGAAACTGCTGCGTAACCGTTTCCCCGACTTCGTGCACGCGTGCAGCGATCAGGTCAGGCCCGGTCATGTTCTGCGCGAGTCCGTTCCGCGAGACGTTCAACCCTCGAAGGAGAAAACACATGGCGCGCAAGGCGAAAAAGTTCGAAGCCATTCCGGTCAATCCTGACGACCTTGACCCCAAGCACAACTGGACACGTCCGCTGCCCGCGCCGGGGCACATGCAGGTCGATTTCGAGGAGCGAATCAACTTTCGCCGGCTGCACAGCTATCGCCTCGCCCGTACGCGCCAGGCGCTGGCCAAATCCGATCTGGGCGCGGTGTTGTGCTTCGACCAGCACAACATACGCTACACCTCAAGCACGGTAATCGGGGAGTGGGCACGCGACAAACTGATCCGCTATTCGCTGCTGACCGGCAATGGTGAGCCCTATGTCTGGGATTTCGGCTCCGCCGCGCGCCACCACAAACTGAATTGTCCCTGGCTCGAGGAAGATCACTGCCTCGCCGGGAATCCCGGCATGCGCGGCGCAATCTCGCCCAAGGTCGGCCTGTTCGAACTCGCCGCGAAGGAAATCAAGGACATCCTGGTCCGCGAAGGCGTGGCTGACATGCCGCTCGGACTGGACGTGTGCGAGCCACCGATGCTCTTCGCGCTGCAGAACGAAGGTATCACCGTTCGCGATGGCCAGCAGGTCATGCTGGATGCACGCGAGATCAAGAATCACGATGAAATCGCACTGCTCAATATGGCCGCAGCCATGGTAGACGGCGTTTATCAGGACATTGCCGAAGCGCTCAAGCCCGGCGTACGCGAATCGCAGATCGTGGCCCTGGCCACGAAACGGCTCTATGAAATGGGCTCCGACTGCGTGGAAGCGATCAACGCGATTGCCGGTGAGCGCTGCAGCCCGCATCCGCACAACTTCACCGACCGCATCATCCGACCCGGTGACCAGGCTTTCTTCGATGTGATCCAGTCCTTCATGGGCTATCGCACCTGCTACTACCGCACGTTCAGCGTGGGGCGTGCGACGACGCCGCAAATTGATGCCTACAAGCGCGCCCGCCAGTGGATGGACGATGCCATCGCCATGTTCAAGCCGGGCGTGGATAGTGCCGCGGTCGCGAAAATGTTTCCGAAATCGACTGAAATCGGTTTCGAGACGGAAATGGCCGCGTTCGGCCTGAATTTCTGTCATGGTCTCGGTCTGGGCCTGCACGAACGGCCGCTGATCTCGCGGCTCAATTCGTTCAAGGATTCGTACGAACTCAAGGCCGGCATGGTGTTCGCGGTGGAAACGTTCTGCCCGGCCACCGACGGCGTCTCGGCCGCACGTATTGAAGAAGAGGTTGTGCTGACGCCGACCGGCGCAAAAATCATCACGCTCTACCCGGCCAACGACCTGCCGGTGGCGAACCCGTACTGACCGGCATCAATTGCAGTCATACGAAAATCGACAAGTCAACAGGAGACCGCATCAATGATCAATGCCGCTATCGTGGGGCTCGGCTGGTGGGGCAAGACACTGGTCGAAGCCGTACAAAACTCCAGCAAAGTCATCAATTTCGTTGCCGGCGCCACCCGCACCGTGACACCCGAAGTGCAGGCGTTTGCCAAGACGCAGAAATTCGAGCTGAAGGCCAGTTACGAGGACCTGCTCAAGGACAAGAACATTGACGCCGTGGTGCTGTGCACGCCGCACTCGATGCACGTGCCGCAGATCGTCGCCGCCGCCAAGGCCGGCAAGCATGTATTCTGCGAGAAGCCCTTCGCCCTCACCGGTGCCGAAGCTGAAACGGCGGTGGCTGCCGTACGCAAGGCCGGCGTCACGCTCGGGCTGGGTTACAACCGCCGGCTGCATCCTGAAATGGCCAAGCTGCGCGAGCGGATCCGCTCGGGCGCCCTCGGCACCATACTGCACATTGAAGCCACAATGACTTTTCCCAATGCCCTGACCATCAATCCGGAGCAATGGCGTGCCGACAAGCACGAAACCCCGTGCGGCGGCCTCACCCCGATGGGCGTGCATGCCGTAGACGGCATGATCGACCTGTGCGGTCCGGTTGAGGAAGTGTTCTGCCAGAGCTTCCGCCGCGTGGTGAAAGTCGATGCCGACGACACGACCTCCATCCTATTCCGGATGAAGGACGGTCCGTCCGGCTATCTGGGTACCATGACCGCAACCGGGCCCGGCTTCAGTTTCCAGGTCTTCGGCTCGGCCGGATGGGTACGCCTGGAAGGCATGACCCATGTGGCCGGCGCATCCTCCGAAGAACGACGCAACCGGCTCTTCGGCGCCTGCAAGTTCCAGCCCGTTAAGGGCCCGGCCGAAACCTGGCAGGCGGAATCGTACGACGTCAGCCGCGCGGTACTGGAAGCCTTCGGTACAGCGGCGGCCGGCGGACCGGCCTTTCCGATCACGCTGGATGAAATGGTCCACGGCGCCGCGGTTACCGAAGCCATCGTGCGTTCTGCCGGATCGCGCAAGTTGGAAAAAGTATCTTGACCACTACACATCACACACATTCGAGGCATTCATCATGAAGCTAGGCGGCAATCTCGGGCACCTGACGTATTCCACACTCGTCCACGCGGGCGATACCTGGGATGAAATGTGGCACAGCCTCACAACCTACGTACCGCAGGTAAAGGCGCGGGTCGCGCCCAAGGAGCGCTTCGGCGTCTCGCTGCGCCTCTCGGCCAAATCGGCCGAACGCCTGGTTGCGGAACCCAAGGAACGCGAGAAGCTCAAGGCGTTCCTCGACAAGAACGACATGTACCTCTACACCGCAAACGCCTTCCCGTACGGACCGTTCAAGAACCAGATCATCAAGGAACAGGTGTACGAGCCCGACTGGCGCAGCGAAGAACGCACACAGTATTCGAAGAACGTTGCTGACATCCTCGCCGACGTCTCGCCCGCAGATATTTCCCCTTCGATCCAGAGTCCGCCGCTCGGTTTCAAGCCGCGCGTGACCGGACCTGATGTCGTTGATGCCTACACCAGCCATGTGCTGCAACTCGTCGCGCACCTGATCAAGCTCGAAGCACGCACCGGCCGCACCGTGACGCTCGCACTTGAGCCCGAACCCTTCTGCTTTCTGGAAACGACGGACGAGGTCATCGATTACTTCACGAACCACCTCTACTCGGGCCGTTCCGCCGAAACGCTTGCACGTGCCGCAAACCTGCCCACGTCCGAAGCACTGGGCGCGCTGCGCCGGCACCTGGGTATCGTATTTGACATCTGCCACCAGGCCGTCGAATACGAAAACATCTACGAGTCACTCGATAAAATCGTCAAGGCCGGGATTCCCATTTTCAAACTGCAAGAAGCTGCGGCCCTGCGCGTCCCGGAAGTGACGCAAGAGACCGTCGATGCCCTGATTCCCTATGCGGATACCGTATACCTCACGCAGACCGTGGAAAAGCGCAACGGCAAGCTGACGCGTTATCTCAACCTGGAAGACGCATTCGCGGCCTGGAAAAAAGATCCCGGACCGCGCGAATGGCGCACACACTTTCACGTGCCGGTGTTTCTCGATGACCTCGGTCCGTTCAAGACGACGCGCTTCGCCATTGAAGACGCACTCCGCTTCCACAAGGAGCGCCCGGTCTCACGCCAGCTCGAGATTGAAACCTACACCTGGGACGTGCTGCCCGAGAGCCTTAAGACCGGGGACATCGTCGACTACGTGACCCGCGAAATCGAATGGGTGCGCGGTCAGCTCAAATAGCGGGACTCACCGGACCATCAGGAGATCAATGACATGAAAGTCGGTTTCATCGGACTCGGACGCATGGGACAGGCCATGGCGCGGCGGCTGCTCGACGCGGGGCACGAACTCGCCGTCTACAACCGCACCGCTGCCAAGGGTGCGGAACTGGTCAAGGCAGGCGCCAGCGCCGCCGCAAGCGTCTGCGACGCATGCAAAGGCCGTGACGTGGTCATCACCATGCTGGCCGACGACGCCGCGCTGCATGAAGTGGCGCTGGGCAAGGACGGACTGATTGCCAGCCTGGGCGCCGACTGCATTCACATCGCCATGGGCACGCATAGCGTCGCCCTGATCCGCACACTCACCGCAGCGCATGCGGAAGCCAAACGCACGTTTGTCGCGGCACCCGTGCTGGGCCGGCCGGATGCCGCCGCCGCGGGACAACTCGGCGTGGTGCCCGCGGGTCCCGCCGCAGCCGTCGCGCGCTGCCAGCCGCTGTTCGACGTCATCGGCCGTCGCAGTTTTGCCGCCGGCGAAACACCCGAGTCTGCCGCATCGGTCAAACTGGCCAACAACTTCGTTTTGGGCTGCGCCATCGAAGCCATGGGTGAGGCCTACACGCTGGTCGAGAAATTCGGCGTCAAACCGTCAGTGTTTTATGAGGTGATGACAGACGGCCTGTTCTCCGCGCCGGCCTACAAGATCTACGGCAAGATCATTGTCGAGGAGGCTTACGACAAGGTCGGCATCACGGCCCGGCTGGGTCTGAAAGACGCAAATCTGGTGCTGGCGGCAGCCCACACTGCCGAACTGCCGATGCCCAGTGCAAATGTGTGGCGTGACCGCCTGCTGGGCGCCATTGCCCATGGCGATGGTGACCGGGACTGGGCCGTGATGGCGCTGGAACAAGCCCGCGCCAGTGGACTGCGCTGACGCCGTATCCTGATTGCCTCACCGGCCTTTCAGCGCGGCGTTGAAACGCGCGCAAACGAGTTCGCAATCCGACCTGCTGTGCCCTTCATGAAGGTCAACAATGCCGGCTTCCGCGGCGCCGACCCTGGCGTAAAAATAAGGCTCGCCCTCGTCATCGCGTGATTCGACGACCTGCGCCAGGACGATGCCGGCGGCTGGAATGGTTCTGCGCACCACCTTGTGCGGATAGCGCCAGCACACGGCGGCGCCGGCCGGGTCGATGGTCACCGAGATGCAGGGTTTGCTTGCAACGTAAACGACAAAACCCAGCCCTCCGATCCAGAACAATCCGGCCACCAGCGACGCCTCCGGCATCGCATAACCGTCCGGCGGCCCGTCGCGGAACAGCACGTAGGTCATCAGGATGAGCACCGTCATCCACACTGCGGCAAAACCCCACAGGAAGGCGGCCTTGCGGTTGCTGAAAATCGTGGTCATCGGCGACAGCGTATCACCGGTCCGTCGTTACCCGTGCGGTCGAAGCACGATGCGCGCTTCACTGCCCGCCAAAGGCGCTCGCCGGCACTTCGATCCACGTCGCGCGGCCCAGCGCCAGGAGATGGCCCCGGCCCGAATACACCGCCGAGCCGGCCAGCCGCTTGCGACCTTCGACCTGCAGCGGCCAGGCGATCACGATGCACGGCTCCCCCACGGCAATCTCCGCATCGATGCGCACGCAAAGCTCGCCAAGCACGAGCGCCCGCCCTGCCGGCACCGGCATC
>JBFKCU010000188.1:0-5838 GCA_041620115.1 Burkholderiales bacterium
CCATGGCCGCACCGATCACGCCGAACAGCGGCGGCACGACGACATGCGCACCGTAGCTGACTGCGAGCCGCATCGAGATCGCCTCGGCCTGGCGTCCCGGCGGTCCGGCGTTGAAGGCGAGGATCATCGACAGCGGCTGCCCGCAGCCCAGTCCCAGTCCCAATGCAAATGCCGCCGCAGCGAGCAGCAGTGCGCTGGTGGTCAGCGGGAACATCATGAAGGCGCCCGCGGCGATCGCCAGGGCGAAGGCCAGCACCGCGCGTTCGCCGTAGCGTTTGCTCAGCGGCGGGATGGCCAGCCGCGTGATGAACGCGGCGGCGCCGAAGGCGCCCATGATCAGGCCGATGGTGGTCGCGGAGAAATTGAGGCTGTGGCCGTAAATGGGCATGTAGAGATTGAACAGGTCCAGCCCCGCCATGACCGCGGCATTGGACAGCAGCGCGTTGCGCATCGCGGGCAGCGCGAGCAGATCCTTCATGTTGCGCGGCACCTGCCCGCCGCCGCTGCTGACCGCCGCGTGCGGAATGACATTGCGTTTCAGCACGACCGTCAGGCCGCACAGCGCAGGGATCGCGGCCATGATCAGGAAGGCGGTCGTGTGTGACAACGCGTCGATCGACAGGCCGACGATGATCGGGCCCAGCACCGAGCCCGTGGATTCGCCGAGGCTGTAATAGCTGAAGTTGCGCGTGCGCGTGTCACCGGTGGACAGCAGTCCCACCAGGTTCTGCGTCGCCACCACCCACAACATGCTGGTGAATCCCCACAGTGGTGCGACGATGAACAGGATGGTCAGCGACGGAAACACGAACGGCAGCACCATGCTGACGGTGTAAGTGCCCAGTCCCCAGTACATCAGCAGCCGGTTGTCGAGCCGGTCGGCGATGCGCCCTGCGGCCACCGCGAGCAGAAACGGAAACAGTCCATAGAGCGCAAACAGGATGCCGGTCTGTAACGGGCCTGCGCCGAGGTCCACCGCATACAGCGTCATCAGCACGCGGCTGCCCTTCATCGTGATGAAGGTGATGCTGGAGAGGGTGAGAATCAGGACGAGCGGCATGGCGGTGCGCCGATTATAGCGGCGCATCCGCGGCCGGCCCGTGGCGACCGGATTGCGGACGAAGGCGCGCGGTCAGGCCAGGTGTTCGGCCGGCGTCAGCGACGAGCGTGCGCCGATGTGGCGGAAGTTGCGCTGCAGCCAGAGGTCCGCACGCGTGCGTCCTTCCGCGCGCAGCGCGGCGATGAACGCGGCATCGGTGTTGAGCCGGCTGGTGATGTGCAGACGGTTCATGAAATCCTCGGCGTCGACCATGTGCAGGTTGAGGCGCCGCAGCCGGCGGTCCAGCCGCCCGAGCGGCAGCCATGCGCGTTCGGCTTCCCGCTTGGCGAGCAGGATGCCGTCCAGTTCCGATACAGCGGTCGCGTTGAAGCTGATTTCCATCAGCCGGTGGCGGATTTCGTCCGCGGTGTCCGGCACGTCGTGGCGGCGGCGCGGATTGATGGCGACGATCATCATGTCCGGCGCCCTGCAGTGATAAAGCAACGGGCGCAGCGGCGGATTGGCGCTCAGGCCGCCGTCCCAATAGGCCTCGCCGTTGATGGTGACCGGCTGGTTGAATGCGGGCAGGCAGGCCGAGGCCAGCATTACGTCGAGCGAGAGTTCATCCGCGGTGAAGATCCGCGCCCTGCCGGTGGCGATCTGCGTGGCTGCAACGAACAGCCGGATGCCGCGCGCGGCGCGCAGCATGTCAAAGTCGATTTGCGCCGCGAGCGCATCGCGCAGCACGTTGTGATTGAACGGATTGAGCTGGCCCGGCGACAGGAATCGCGACAGGAACATCAGTGCATTGATTGCAGGGCTGCTCTTGATGCCCGCGGGCTCGTCGGGCAGCGTCCAGCCGCCCGGTGGCGCTGCGCGCGTCACGGTGCCCCAGAAAGTCTCCAGTGCGGCAATGCCGCCGCGGCGGCCGTCTGCCGCTACGCCGTGTGCGAGCACGACCGCGTTGATCGCGCCTGCGCTGGCGCCGCTGATGCCTTCGATGGCGATGCGCTCGTCTTCGAGCAGGCGCTCCAGTACCCCCCAGGTGAAGGCGCCGTGGGAGCCGCCACCCTGCAGGGCGAGCGTGACCGGTTTTGTGCGCACCATCATGCCCGGCCGGCACCGCCGGCGGTTTCTTATGCCGGCAGACCGGGGTGCATCAGGCCGTGGGGCCGAGCCGCGTCGGGTTTTTCGGGCGCAGGCCCGCCTTGATGCTGCCGAACAATCGGCCGACCGCGGCGCAGGCACTCAGGATCGCTCCGGCGATCAACTCGCCGCGGAGCCTGATCGCTTCGGCACGGATGCGCTCGACTTCGGTCAAATCGATGTGGTACAGCGGGTCCCTTACGGGGATAGATTTTCTATTCGTGCTCATGGTTGTCTCCTTACAGTGATACTGCATCGCACTAATTACAACTTTATGAAAAGTGTATTTATTTCATATTGTTGTGTTAATGATTAGAGCACATCGGATTCATAATGTTGCATCGCATTAGATGCTATATTCTCAGCCATGTTGTCAATAAAATTTGTGCTTACTGGCCGCATGGGCATGCGCGGGTGTCACAGTCCGGCCAACCGTGCGAAAGGTCACAGACCCGCGCACTGTGCGTGCGCAGCCGGCCCGTAACAGTGCGCACGGCGCACCGCGCTGGCCGCCGGCCGCCGGCCGATGCATCATTGGGCGCATGCTCAACAGCAGGGAATTCGCCTCCGTCCGCACCTGGGTGGCCACGGCCGAACGCATCGTGGTGATGACCGGTGCCGGCATCTCCACCGATTCGGGCATCCCGGATTTTCGCGGGCCGCAGGGCGTGTGGACGCTCAACCCGAAGGCGGAAAAAATGTCGGATATCCGCTACTACGTCGCGGACCCCGAAGTGCGGCGGCTGTCGTGGCAGTCGCGGCTCGCGCATCCGGCGTGGACTGCGGCACCCAACGCCGGCCATCGTGCGCTGGCCGAACTCGAAGCGCGCGGCACCCTGCACGCGCTGATCACGCAGAACATCGACGGCCTGCACCAGCGCGCGGGCGTATCGGCCGACAAGGTCATCGAAGTGCACGGCACGCTGCACCAGGTGGTGTGCCTCGAATGCGGCTGGCGCGGGGCGATGCAGGAAACACTCGATCGCGTGCGTGCCGGCGAAGCCGATCCGCCGTGCCTGGAATGCAGCGGTGTGCTCAAAAGCGACACCATTTCCTTCGGTCAGCAGCTGATTCCCGAGGTCATCGGGCGTGCAATGCGCGTTGCTGCCGAGGGCGACCTGTTCATCGCCGTCGGCACCACGCTGCAGGTGTTCCCGGTGGCGGGTGCGGTGCCCATCGCGCTCGATGCCGGCGCGCGGCTGCTGATCATCAACGCCGAGCCGACGCAGTTCGACGAGGTCGCCGATGCGGTGATCCGCGCGCCGATCGGTGAAGTGCTGCCCGTGCTTTGTGACGCAGGGATGAAGGTAAGGGGAGACGGGAACGCATGAAAATTACTCACTCACCGCACCTGCGACCGGTTGCAGCCGCGGCTGTCGTGGTGCTGCTGGCCGTGGGTTCGTGGTTCAGCGTGCTCGACACCACGGCGGACGAGCAGGTCGATGCCGGGCTCAAACGCGCGCTGATCAGCTTCGCCGCCGCGCGCGCGCTCAACGCCGTGATCTCGGTGGCGCAGGGCACCGAGGTCGCGGTCGAACCGGGCGGCGTCGGCGTGGTGTTCACGCCCGGTGAGGCGCTGGATCCGATCAACGACCTGGTTGAGCAGTTCTCCAACCTGATGCTGCTCGCCAGCGTGTCCTTCGGTGTGCAGAAAGTGCTGCTCAGCGTGGGCATCTACTGGGTCGTCGCGCTGCTGCTGTCAGCAACAGCACTGGCGTGGGTGCTACTGCGCCTGCGCCGGGAGGCGGCGCCGGCGTGGCTGTCGCGGCTGCTGGTGATCCTGCTGATGGTGCGTTTTGCAGTGCCGCTGTCGGTCATCGGCACCGACTGGCTGTTCCGCCAGTTCATGGCGCAGGATTACCAGGCCAGCCAGCAGGTCATCGATACCGCTTCGGGCCGGCTGGGTACGCTCAACGCGGAGAGCAGTGCAGCCGCAAATCAGAACATGCTCGACACGATCAAAAACTGGTGGTCGAAAAATGCCGACCTCAAGGCACAGTTCGACCGGTTGCGCCAGGCCGCGGAGCAGTCGGTCGAACACGTGATCCGGCTGATGGTGATTTTCCTGCTGCAGACGCTGGTGTTCCCGCTGCTGTTGCTGTGGCTGCTCTACGGCATGGTGCGGCGGTTGTTCGAGTGGCCGGCGGCGCGGTAGGGCTGACCGGCAGGTTGCAGAGAATTAATTGAGGGTGATGTGACGCTGGCATATGAGGTGCCCCAGCTCGGTGCAGAAGGTCAACCAAAAATCCCGACTACTACACGTTAGGCCCGCGGGGAACAAATGGCAAAGCGCAAAACACTCTCGGTCATCGCGGGGGCACTAATTTTCGGCTCTCTTCTTTACTTTGCAGTGTGGCCGTTCGTCGTTGGCGGTAGCAACATGAAGGCGTTTTGTCGAGCATTGGCGCAAGACACGCAGATTTCCGGAGTCCGCGACGCTGTCCGACAGGCTGAGTACCGCATGTCTCCACCAGACAACCAAGGACGAGCCTTTATCCACGATTCACGTTCGTTTGGAAGATTCGTTTGCGAAGTCCAATTCAAGGAAGATCGCCTGATATCAGCGCGGTATCAGCAGAATGACTAATGCCGGCGTGCCTAACTCAAGGTTGAACGACCGGGCCGCTGGCGCTGTACGAATCGATGGCGGTGTGCCGGCCCGCCGTTCACCAGAACGTTAGCTCTCATGTTCCGCGTGCGACCGTTCGAGGAGAAGGATAGACCGGCTCTGGAAACCATTTACCGGGAGTGCCGCTCCGTAGCGACGTGGCTCCCATCCGCGGTCAGGGAGAAGGCGGACTTTGCGCGAGACACTGAGGGCGAGGTGCTGCTCGTTGCCGTCGGGAGCGATGGTGAGCCCGTCGCCTTTGTTTCGGTATGGGAGCCGGACGCATTCATTCATCACATTTACGTGCGCAATGGATGGCAGCAAAAAGGCATCGGCAGGCAACTGCTCGATGCCCTGGGCCCTCGACTGCCCAGACCGTGGCGGCTGAAGTGCGTACGGGCAAATGACCGGGCACTTGCCTTTTATCTCGGTCAGGGCTGGATGGAGGTGTCGTCAGGCGTCAGCGAAGACGGGGCATACGCCGTACTGGAAAAGGCATGAGACCGAACAACGCAGTTGGGAGCGGACGCGCCGACAAGCGGCACATCCTTGGCCTGCTTCTGAGGTGGCGCGCCGCTGATTTCTGCCGTCAGTTGTTTCCTGGATAGCGATCTACTTCTTCTTTACTGCTTTTTTCTTCGCGGGTTGCTTTTTCGTGCTCTTTGCCGCTGCCTTGCGCGCCGGCGCGGCCTTCTTCGGCTTCGTGCCTGCTTTCATGCCTTTCGTCAAAACCCCGCGCAGCCACGCCCACGACGCCGGGCCCCATTCGCGTTCATTCTTCGCCGCGATGTGGCCGTCATCGGGATAAACGCGCGCAACGCGGCCGTCGGCCGGTCCGCATTCGAGCAGCATGTACAGATTGCCGATGGGCGTGAGGTGGTCGATCTTGCCGTTGACCAGGTACATGGGCATGGTCAGGTTCTTCAGCAGGTCCTGGTCTTTCAGCGACCAGCGCAGGAAATCCTTGCGATGTTCTTCTTCGGTCATTTCATTCAGCGGCGGGCGCGAGCCGCGAGGGACGAACAAGTTGGTGCGGGCGCGCTCG
>JBFKCU010000189.1:0-5835 GCA_041620115.1 Burkholderiales bacterium
AGCGAAGCACCCAATGTAACGGAGTCACGACGGCGCTGTAAACCAAACCCCGTGTGCGGTGCGTTATAGTCAGCACCGCCATGCGCCGCTCCCACAGCCCACTCAACCGCCGCAGTTTCCTGCTCCGCAGCGCGGCACTCACCGCGGCACTGGCGCTGCCAGCACAGCACGTCATCGCGCAACCGCGCTTCGAACGCAATCCGTTTTCACTCGGCGTCGCTTCCGGTTACCCGCAGCCCGACCAGGTGGTACTGTGGACGCGGCTCGCACCCGATCCGCTGAATGGTGGCGGCATGCCGGATGCGCCGGTGGCCGTGCGCTGGGAAATTGCCGCCGATGCGCGCTTTCGGAAAACCGTTGATCGCGGCGAATTTATTGCCACACCCGCCTACGCCCATGCGGTGCATGTGTCAGCGCGCGGACTGGAACCCTCGCACCACTATTGGTACCGCTTCATGGCGGGTGACGCCGTCAGCGCAGTAGGCCGCACCCGCACCGCGCCCGCAGCAGACGACAGCCGCGGCAAGCTCGCCTTCGCGATTGCCTCGTGTCAGCACTACGAACACGGCCACTACGCCGCGTATCGCGACATGGCGCAGCAGGAGCTTGATTTCGCCATCCATGTCGGCGATTACATCTACGAAAGTTCCTGGGGCCGCGGCAAGGTGCGTGATCATCACAGCAGCGAACCGTACACGCTGCCCGATTACCGCAACCGTTACGCGCAGTACAAGCTCGACCCGCACCTGCAGGCGGCGCATGCGGCCTTTCCGTGGCTGGTGACCTGGGATGACCACGAAGTCGACAACGACTACGCCAATGACCGCTCACAGGACCTCGATCCGGTTGATGCCTTCCTGCTGCGCCGCGCCGCCGCGTACCAGGCGTATTACGAGCACATGCCGCTGCCGCCGGGCATGCATACCGGCGGGCCGAACATGAAAATCTACGGCACCCATGCGATGGGCAACATCGCGCGCATCCAGCTGCTCGATATGCGTCAGTACCGCGATTACCACGTGTGTTCGCGCAAGAGCCGCGGTGGCGGCGGCAACCAGGTGGACATCAATGAATGCCCCGAGCGCATGCGGCCGGGACGCTCGCTGCTGGGCCGGGCGCAGGAGCAATGGCTGGAAGGTGCGCTCGCAGAATCGCCGGCGCGCTGGAACGTCATTGCACAGTCGACGCTGATGGCGCAGGCTTACCGCGGCACCGGAGAAGAGCGCATCGTTTACACCGATGGCTGGGACGGTTATCCGCTGGCGCGCGACAAGCTGCTGCGGTTCATCGCCGCGCGCAAGGTACGCAATCCCGTGGTCATCGGCGGCGACGTGCATTTTTCCATGGCCGGTGATTTGAAGCTCGACTTCGACCATGAACGCTCTCCGGTCATCGCCAGCGAATTCGTCGGCACATCGATCTCGTCGCAGGGTCCCGGCCGCGCGCGTATCGACGCATTGCTCGCGCAAAACCCGCACGTGAAATTCGCCAATGGCGCGCGCCGCGGTTATGCCCGGTTCACGGTGACGCCGCAGCGCTGGGACACGACGTTCCGCGCGGTGGCGGACATCGCCGATGCGCAGTCACGCCTGTTTGATCTGGGACATTACGTGGTCGAGGACCGGCGTCCCGGGCCGCAGCGTGCCTGAGAAAAAAACAATAACTAGTTGATTTTATTGATATTTTAATTCCACGGCTAAAGGCCCAGGATGCGCGCCACTTCAGCCACGTAGCGGCTGATGGTCATGCCTTCGTAAACGGCCTCATCCACCGTTTCATCCAGTTGATCGCGGATCGAATGCAGGCTTTCGGTCACCCAGTTGTCGCGGCGCACCGGTGAATTGAGCACATTGCGCAGCGTCTCGACCTCGTCACGCAGACGCTGCACATCGGCAGAACCGCCGCGCACTTTGGCCAGGTCGCGCTCGAGTTCGTCGATCAGGCGCGCGGCTTCTTCGAGATTGATTCCTTTTGCTTTGTCGTTATCGCTCATTACGCGGTCTCCGTTCCTAAAAGTTCGACATGACAGTATGTTGGAAAACCGTCTCCTGCGCTGTTGCTGAACCTCATGAGTGTGCTCATGACTTCCTTAACAGCCTGCTAATCACCACGCCAGCGTTCCAGCTGGCGCCGATCGCGCTTGGTCGGACGCCCGTGGCGCTCCTGCGCCGGTTCGGCGGCAATCCTGCGCAACGCGATCTGCTCCTCGCGTTTCTGGCGGCTCGCCTCGTCCTCCGCGTACAGCGTGCGCGCCACCGTCGCCGGGCCGCGCTTGTCCGACAACTGCGCGACGCGGACGATCCATTCCCAGGCGCCGATGGTGATCACTAGTTCGTCATCAACGCGCACGTCCTTCGCCGGCTTGACGCGTTCCCCGTTCAGTTTGACCCTGCCGCCCTCGACCGCCTGCTGCGCAGCCGAACGCGTCTTGAAAAAACGCGCGGCCCACAGCCATTTGTCGACGCGCACCGTCATCAGTTCGGCGGCAGCGGCATCGCCTTGCGGCCGGACAACGCAATCCAGCCGCGGATGATGCGGTACAGCACCCAGATGCCGACCAGCAGCATCACCGGAATGCCGACGATTGCACCGATCACCGTAAAAATCATCAGCCACGCCACCACAAACCAGCCCACGGCCCACCAGAAGGTGCGGATCTGCCACGAAAAATGCGTGTCGAGGAAGGTGCCGCGAACGGCGTCGCGCTTTACGTAATTGATGATCACCGCGATGATCGACGGCCAGCCGGTCAGGAACGCGGTGACAATGAAGGCCGCGCTGGTCAGCCCGGTTAGTGCGCTGAACAGGTGCAGGCCGTAGACGATGTGGGTCAGCGTGATCAGGTCCTCCGCGGGCAGCGGAGTCAGGGTCCTGCCATCATAGTCGGTCATTGCGTCCTCCTCGTGCTTTGGTCATCCGCCCGTCACGACAGATCAATCGCGTGTTTCTTGTAATCCGCCAGCGAAGCAAATTCCAGCGACGCTTCATGGGTGGCCCCCAGCACCACCTGCGGCGCGCAGCCGGCTTCCAGCGCCTCGCGCCAGCGCGGCGCGCACAGGCACCAGCGGTCGCCCGGCTTGAGCCCCGGAAAACCGAACTCGGGCATCGGCGTCGACAGGTCGTTGCCGCGCGCCTTGCTGAATTCAAGAAACGCCGCCGTCATCACCACGCACACGGTGTGCACGCCGACGTCCTCGGGGCTGGTATTGCAGCAACCGTCCCGAAAAAAACCCGTCATCGGGCGCTCGCTGCAGGATTGCAGTTTCTCGCCCAGCACATTGCGGGCATGTTCGTGAGGATCAAAGCGTCGCATCTTCCGTCTCCGTCATCGGTTCAGGCATGCACATGCCGCGCCTGGCGCAGTTTGCCACGTGCACCCGCTTTTTGTTCCGGCCGCGTGCCGCTGGCCATGAACGGCAGCCGGCCCTTGGCGCCGCTGGCCTCGTAATCACCCGCCACCGCGGCCGCCACCGTCGCGGCATCCGCACCAGTCGCAGTCAGAAAATCATGCAGGTAGCCGCACAGTTTTTCCAGTGCGAATTCATGGGTCTTGCCGGTGCGGGCGTAGAGCCAGTCGGTGAACTGCATGAAGCGCGCGAACGGCTGATCCGCCAGCAGCAGCGGCAGCGTGCGATGAAACCGCCCGGAATTGCCGACGAGGTCCCAGTAGCGGGCAAAACGCACGATGCGCTGCACGTCGCCGAAATCCAACTTGTCGGTTGCCAGCACCACGTACGGCGCATCGGGGCTGTAGCGCATTGCATGCTTCTCGCTATGCCGGTCTATGGGAGCACCGCGCAGGCGTTTGAGTATACCGACCTGGATTTCATGCGGCCTGAGCGCATGCAGCCGGTCGAAGCCGCGACCGAAACTCGCCAGATCCTCGCCGGGCAGTCCGGCGATGAGATCAACATGGATCAGCGCGGGTGATTCTTCACGCAGCCAGCGCAGATTGGCCTCGGCGGCGGCATTGTCCTGCCGGCGCGAAATGCGCGCCTGCACTTCAGCGTCCCAGGTCTGGATGCCAACCTCGAAATGCAGCCGGCCCGCCGGGAAACGCAGGATCGCGGCCTTGAGCTTCTCCGGCAGATGGTCCGGAATCAACTCGAAATGGATGAACAGGTCGTCGGACAGCCGTTCCAGGAAAAACTCGAGGATGGCGAGGCTCGCCGTGACTTTCAGGTTAAACGTCCGGTCGACAAAGCGGAAATGCCGCGCGCCGCGGTCATAAAGGCCCTTGAGCTCGGACAGGAAACGCTCCTGTTCAAAGGGCCAGGCCGTCTTGTCCAGCGCCGACAGGCAGAATTCGCATTTGAACGGACAGCCACGCGAGGCCTCGACATAAATGAAGCGCCGCGCAATGTCCTCGTCGGTGTATTCGCCGTAGGGTGACGCGATGTCCTTGAGCGGTGGTTGCACGCCGGCATGGATTTTCTGCGCCGGCGCGTGGCCGGCGACAATGTCGGCACACAGCCCGGGGAACGTCACGTCACCCCAGCCGGTGACGACATAGTCGGCCAGCGCACACAGGCGCTGGCCCTCCGTTTCGTAACTGACTTCGGGCCCGCCGACCACCACCGTGATTTGCGGCGCCACACGCTTCAATATCGCAATCACGCGCGCAGTCTCTTCGGTGTTCCAGATGTACACGCCGAAGCCGATGATGCGCGGCGCATCCGCCAGCAGGCGTTCGGCGATATCTGCCGGCCGGTCGCCGAGCACAAACTCGCGGATGCGCGTGTCCGCATGCAGCGCACCCATGTTGGCGCGCAGGTAGCGCAGACCCAGCGCAGCGTGCACATAACGCGCGTTGATGGTGGTGAGGGTAATGCCGCTCATGGCTCTATTATCGCATCCGAGGTGCCCTAGTCCGGGCGTTTTTGATACCCTAGCGCATTCACTCATTTCAGGAAGCACAGTCATGGCACAACGACCCGAACAAGGCGCACCCGAATCCAAAATGGATGCGAATTCACTGTATCGAGAAGACATCGTCACCGATCGCAAGGTCGGCACCATCCGCCGCATGACGCCGCTCAAGAGCGACGGCAGCGACGACAGCACGCGGCCGACCTTGTACATCGGCGAAGCGCAGATCATGACCAACGCCGGCCCGCTGCCGATCAATTTCGAGATCGAAGCCAAGGACCTGGCCGAGGCCGTCGAAAAATTCGGCGAAGCGGCGAAGGCGGGCGTGGAACGCACCATGCGCGAACTGCAGGAACTGCGCCGCCAGCAGGCCTCGTCCATCGTCGTGCCGGGCATGGCCCCGCCCGGCGGCAAGATCCAGATGCCGTGAGGGACGCATTAAAAAACATTGTACAGCCGCCGCGTTCCGCGGGCGTCATCATCGCGCATCGTCGCGGCGGTGACTGGCGGCTGCTGGTGCTGCGTGCATACCAGCACTGGGATTTTCCCAAGGGCCTGATCGAAGCCGGCGAAGACGAACTCGAGGCGGCGAAACGCGAAGCGTCCGAGGAAACCGGTATCACCGATCTGTCCTTCCAGTTCGGCGAATCCTACAAGGAGACCATTCCGTACGCCAACGGCAAGATCGCACGCTATTACATAGCCGTCACCGAAACCGAGCACATCACGCTGCCGATTTCACACGAACTCGGCCGGCCGGAGCACGACGAATGGCGCTGGATCCGGTTCGACGAAGCCGAGGACTATTTGCCGCCGCGACTGGCCGCGGTGCTCGAATGGGCACGCAGCACCATCGACCCTGAATAAAAAAATGCGCCGTCACCGGCGCATTTTTTTACCCTACACCACAGTCACTGGTTTATCGTTTTTTCTTCGCCGGAATCACCGGCACCATCAGGTACGATG
>JBFKCU010000190.1:0-5806 GCA_041620115.1 Burkholderiales bacterium
ATGAAAAAACCCGCACAACCCGACCCGCGTCGCCGCACGCTGCTGCAGGCCGCCGGCGCCATCGCCACGCTGTCCGTCATGCCTAAGGCCGCGAGTGCGCCCGCCGGGCTGATCACGCGACCGATCCCGCGCGGCAATGAACGCCTGCCCGCAGTCGGCCTGGGCACGTACCAGGTATTTGACGTCGCCACCGCGCAATTGCCGGGCACCGAGCTCAAGGACGTGCTGCGCCGCTTCATCGAACTGGGCGGCAAGGTCGTCGACTCCTCGCCCATGTACGGGCGCGCCGAAGCGGCCGTGGGCACGCTGGCCACCGCGCTCAAGGCGCGCGACGCCCTGTTCTACGCCACCAAAGTCTGGACCACGGGCCGCAGCGACGGCATGCGCCAGATGGAGGAATCCGCGCGACTGATGCAGACCAAGGTCATCGACCTCATGCAGGTGCACAACCTGCTCGACCTCAAGACCCACCTGCCGGTATTGCGCGAGATGAAAAAGGCCGGCCGCATCCGCTACCTCGGCATCACACACTGGCATGCGGGCATGCACGCCGAGCTCGAACAACTGGTGAAGACCGGCGACTTCGACTTCCTGCAGATCAATTACTCGCTCGATGAACCCGAGGCCGGCGCGCGCCTGCTGCCGGCCTGTGCCGACTCGGGCACCGCGACGCTGATCAACCGGCCGTTCTCGCAGGGGGGGCTGTTCGGCCAGGTGCGCGGCAAGCCGCTGCCGCCATGGTGCGCGGATTTCGACTGCAACAGCTGGGCGCAGTTTTTCCTGAAATGGATCATCAGTCACCCGGCCGTGACATGCGCCATCCCCGGCACCCGTTTAGTGCGCCATATCGAGGACAACATGGGCGCCTGCGTTGGCCGCCTGCCCGATGCCGCAGCGCGCAAGAAAATGCAAAATTATTTTTCCGGCGGATGACGTACGCATATCGCCGCGGCGTATGCTGGCGGCGGTTCGTTCACCACCCACCCGGAGGAGTTTATGTCAGCATCAAAAGCAGTCCTGCAGTTGCTGTTGGCTTCGTGCTTCGCCCTCTTCACTCTCAACGCCTCGGCCCAGGCGCGTCCGGATTACGGCCCCGGCATCAATATCGATAACGCCAAGAAACTCGCCGCCGGCGTGCTCGCAGAATGCCGCGCCAACAAATGGAATGTCGCAGTCGCTGTCGTGGACAACAGCGGCGGCCTGATTTATTTCGAGCGCATGGACAACACCCAGTCAGCGAGCCTGGATATCGCCATCGGCAAGGCGCGCAACGGTGCAATGTACCGCCGCCCGACGCGCGCCTGGGTCGACACCATCGCCAAGGGTGGCCCTGCGGTGATGACCCTGCCCGGCGTCGTGGCGTCACCCGGCGGCATGCCGATCATGGCCGACGGCAAGGTGATCGGCGGCGTCGGCGTCAGCGGCGTCACGGGCGACCAGGATGAGCAATGCGCTAAGGCGGGCCTCGCGGGCATGTAAACAAGCTGCGTTTTGTGTTATCAACGGGGCCAGCCGGCCCCGTTTTTTTCTGGAGCATCGCCCCTGATGTACCGCACTGCCACCCTGCGCCTCCTCGCCTGCCTGCTCGGCCTGCTGCTGATCGGCGGCTGCAGCATGGTGCGCCTGGGCTACAGCCACCTCGATTCCATCGCGACGTGGATGGCGCATGACTATTTCGACCTGACCACCGAGCAGCGCGACGGCTTCGCGCAGCGCTTCGACCGCCTGCACCTGTGGCACCGCCACGAACAATTGCCCGAGTACGCGCAGTTCCTCGCCGAGATACAGAAGCGCACGCAGCGCGGCCTGCAGGCTGCCGACATGCTGTGGATCATTGACGGCTTGCGTGAGCGCTACGCGAGGATCGCCGCCCGCGCCGCCGCCGACTCGGCCGACCTGCTCGCAACATTGTCGCCGGCGCAGATCGAGCACTTCCGGCGGGAACTTGAGAACAACAACCGCAAGTTCCTGCGTGAGCACCGGACCCTGGAGGGCGAGGCCGAACGCCGCCGGGCACACGAGCGCAGAACGCTGTCACAGCTGCGCGAGTGGACGGGTCACCTGTCGGACGCGCAGGAAACGCGCATCATTGCGTTGCTCAAGGCCGTGCCGCTGGTGGACCAGCTGCGGCATGAGGACCGGCTGCGCCGGCAGCGCGAACTCCTCCTGCTGCTGGAACAGCGCGGTGGTGACCGCAAGGTCTTCACGCAGCGGCTGACGGACTGGCTGGTGCACTGGGAAGCCGGGCGCAGCCCGCGCCAGGCGCAGTTGTTCACGGAAGCCTGGCAGAAACGCGCCGAGTTCTACGCCGAAGTGCACCGACTGCTCACGGTCGAACAACGCAGCCACATCGTGCACCGGCTGCAGGACTACATCGACAATTTCCGCCAGCTGGCCGAGCGCCGGTCGGCCGCCGCGAAATCGTCTTAGGCTAGAATAGCCGCTGCAAAAAATCCCGCTGCATTAATCCGCACGCTTTCACTGATGCCGACCTATCCCGGCCGTATCCCGTCCAAACTCCCGCATGTCGGCACCACCATTTTCACGGTGATGTCGCGACTCGCCGCCGAACACAACGCGATCAACCTGTCACAGGGCTTTCCGGATTTTGACTGCGCGCCGGAGCTGCGCGCGCTGGTCACCCAGTATTTCAACGCGGGTTTGAACCAGTATCCGCCGATGGCGGGCATCGTCGAGCTGCGCGCAGCGGTCGCCGAAAAAATCGAGTCGCTCTACGGCGCGCGCTACGACGTCGAGCACGAAATCACCATCGTCCCCGGCGCGACCTACGCGATCTACACCGCGGTGGCCACGCTGATCCGCCCCGGCGACGAAGTCATCCTGTTCGAGCCGGCCTACGACAGCTACGCGCCGGCGGTGGAAGTGCACGGCGGCAAGCCGGTCTACGTCCAGATGCGCTACCCCGACTACAGCATCGACTGGGCGGCGGTCGAGGCCGCGATCACCCCGAAGACCCGCGCAATCATCCTCAACACGCCGAACAATCCGACCGCCACGGTGATGTCCGCGGAAGACCTGCGCATGCTCGAAGGCATCCTGAAAAAAACCAACATCGTGGTCATCAGCGACGAAGTCTACGAACACATCGTCTTCGACGGCCACCAGCACCAGAGCGTCACACGTTTCCCGGGCCTCGCCGAGCGCAGCTTTTTCGTTTCATCGTTCGGCAAGACCTACAGCGTCACCGGCTGGAAAATGGGCTACGTCGCCGCACCGCGCGAGCTCATGGCGGAATTCCGCAAGGTCCACCAGTTCAACGCCTTCGTCACCAACGGCCCGCTGCAGTACGTGTTCGCCGAATACATGAAGAACCGCGACGCCTACCTGCAGCTCGCGGCGTTCTATCAGCAGAAACGCGATTTCTTCCTGGCCGGCGTGCAAGCCTCACGCTTCAAGCCCCTGCCCTCGCGCGGCACGTTTTTCCAGAACCTGTCTTACGAAGCGATCAGCGACGAGAAAGACATGGACCTCGCGCTGCGCCTCACGAAAGAACACGGCATCGCAGCGATCCCGGTATCGGTGTTCTACCGCAAGCCACCCGCACACCGGGTGCTGCGGTTCTGTTTCGCCAAGTCGGAAGAGACGTTGGCGAAGGGCGCAGAGATCCTCAGCAAGCTCTGAAAACCAAACCGAAGAAACTCGGTTTTACTGCCTCAACCACTGAATCTCCCGCGCCGTCGCGCGGCCGATAACAACCTGCCCCAGTGATTCCGGAATGTCCGCGCGCTGCGGCAACACCGGAATCCGCCCGCCCATCAGTTCGGCCGAGCGCTGCGGGTGCAGCGGCTTCAACTCCGGCTCAGCATAACCTTCGGGATGTACAGGGAGTGAAGTCCCAGGATCGTATTTGTCGGTAGCGCCCAGCGTGTGCAGCAGTTCATGGGCAATGACGACATTATTCGTCACCGTCATATCCTCATTGGAAAAGGCGTTGACGCGCCCGATCAGGCCTTTTTGCAGGCCGACGGAGTGTGCGAGCCGCGGATGTTGTTTCGCATCAAAATACAGCACGAATATCCGCACCTGCGGTCTGGGGCCGCGCAATTCGTCATTCCGCCACGCCCACCAGCGCATCGACAACGACCACAACACCGCATCAAACGCGCTTGCGTTGCTTGGCGGTGCAGGCGGCACGGTGACCACGCGCGGCGCCAGCATGATTTCCACTGGCCGCGTCAACGCCAGATCATACCGCCTCGCCTCGTCGGCAAAAAAGCTTTCAATCACGGCAAAGTGCTCCTGCTGCAGCGCCGCCACGTAAGCGGCGGTCGTCGCGCGGCCGTCAGCGACGATGGGATAAATCGCCACGCGCAGGGGCTCTTTCCACTCCACGCTGCGCACCCGGGAAAGCCACGCCGTCTGCGCCACAGTGGCCAGTATGAACAGCAGCAGCACGATGCGCGCTTTACGCCACATGGTTCAGGCCCTGGCTGCCATCACGCAGATCCGAATCACCGCCCGCCCGCCACCATCCAGTACAAATAAATCACACCTATGCACACCGCCGTCATCTTCATGCTGAACCGCCGGTTCTGCTCCAGCAATTCACTGAACGGCAAACCGTAGCGCCCCGCCATCGCCAGCATGGTGTTCGACATCGGGCAGGCCGTGAGGCCGATGCCCCAGCTCATCAGGAAAGTCATCGCCAGCAGGGTCTGGTCGGGATCCAGCGGCGTCACCCATGGCCCCAGCACCGACACCAGGATGATGGGATGCAGGCCCACCCACGCGCAAACGTTCATCACAATCAGCACCAGGCTTGCCTCGAAAGCACCGAACTGTGCAAATGGCAGGCCGAGGTCGAGTGCAGCAATGGTGCCGTTCATGCCTGCCGACAGGATGCCCGCAGCGAGGAACAGCGTCAGTTCACCGTTCATCGCCGGCAGCCCCAGGTGCACCAGCCGCAGCAGGATGGGTCCGGTGCGGCGCACGTCGCGCGCGAGCAGCGTAATGATGGTCACCAGCGGCGCGAGTGCCGCAATGATTGCGAGCACCGACCAGCGCGGCTGCCATTCATGCACGGCGAGCACCCCCGCCGCGAGCACCGCCGGTACCCACAGCGCTTCGAGGTGCAGCGGATAACCGACGAAGTCCTTCGCGCCACCGTGCCGCACCGAAGTCAGCGTGAACCACGTCACCGCCATGCCCACCAGGGCGATCGGTATGCCCCACAGGATCAGGTGCGTGAGGCTGGCGCCGGGCGCTGCGGTCAGCGCCGCCGCCATCGCGCCGTAGAACGGTGACCAGGTCGCGCCGATGATGAAGGCCTGCGACAGGCCCATGGCCTGCTCCATGGTCAGTTTGGTGCGTGCGCTGAGCCGGTCGGCGAATATCGCGACGGCAGAGAAGTTGATCACGGCGCCGAACAGGTGCACGCCGATCATGGTCTTGGCCAGTGCGCCTCGCCCCTCTTCCAGAGGTTCGCTGGCGGCGCTGTGGCCCATCGCGATCAGCCGCAGGAAGGACACCGCGATCAGCATGCCGGCCAGCGGCACGTTCTGCGTCAGCGCCATCACCACCAGGCCTTCGCTGCCGCGCGCCATGCCCCAGATGATGCCAACGACGCCGAGGCCGGCCAGCACCAGCACCATGTAGAGCTGGTGCCGTGGCAGCCGCGGCAGCAACAGCAGGCAGGCCGTCCACGCAATGACGCCGGTGATCCACGCGGGATAGGCCGGCAGTGCAACCGCGGCCACCACCAGGACCACTACGGCGACATAGCACCAGGCCGCGACGGCGTCGCGCAGGGAAACGATATTCAAGAGGAACTTTCAGGACATCCGAC
>JBFKCU010000191.1:0-5805 GCA_041620115.1 Burkholderiales bacterium
GACGCGATGGCGATGAACACCGAGCCTTTCGGTCCGATGGCGATCATCAATCCGTTCAAGACCTTTGACGACGCGGTAACCGAAGCGAACCGGCTGCCCTATGGCCTGGCCGCGTATGCCTGGACGAAGTCGGCGAAAACCGCGAACGCGATTGCGGCCCAGGTCGAAACCGGCATGATGACCATCAATCACCTGGGCTTTGCACTGCCCGAGGTGCCGTTCGGCGGCGTCAAGGATTCAGGTTACGGTTCGGAAGGCGGCACCGAAGCGCTCGAACCCTATCTGGTGGGCAAGTTCGTCACGCAGGCGGGTTTGTAACCGCAGCAGACCACGCCCGGGGGCACCGTGCGCATACTGCTGGTCGAAGATGACGTGATGCTCGCCGAGGCGGTGATGCGGGCGCTGACGCAGAGCGCCCATGCCGTCGATTGTGCGCGCACCGGCGAAGAAGCGGATGGCGCGCTGATTGCCAACCAGTATGACCTGGTATTGCTGGATGTGGGCCTGCCCAAAATCGACGGCTTCGAGGTCCTGCGCCGATTGCGTGCCCGGCGCTCGACGGTGCCGGTGATGATGCTGACGGTCAACGATGCGCCCGGGGATCTGGTGACCGGCCTGGACCTCGGCGCGGATGATTACCTGACCAAGCCTTTCCGCCTGTCCGAACTGGAGGCGCGTGTGCGCGCGCTGATCCGGCGTTCACATTCGAGTGCAAGCTCTGAACTGACGCACGGCCGTCTGCGGCTGGATATGGCTGCGCGCCGGCTCTACCTTGACGGCGAACCGATAGAGCTTTCCGCGCGCGAACTGGCGGTGATCGAACTGCTGCTGTTGCGCGAGGGCAAAGTCGTCACCAAACAGCAGATCATCGACAATCTGTATGGCTGGGAGGATGTGTCGTCGGGCAACGCGGTGGAGGTGTTTATCCATCGTCTGCGCAAGAAGCTCGAGGCATCAGGCACGATAATCACCACGGTGCGCGGCATGGGCTATCTGCTGGAAAAGCCCCGCAATGCAGAAGAAAGCTAGGCAGCCGCTGCTGCGCACGCAGCTGCTGACGTGGTTGCTGGTGCCGTTGTTTGTGTTGCTGACGGTGGACAGCGTCATCAGCTACTGGGTGGCGCTGAAATTTTCGCAGCGCGCAAATGACCGGACTCTGGTGGAGGTGGCCCGTGAAGTCGCATTGCATGTGCGCGGCACCAACGGCAATCTCGTGCTCGATATGCCGCCTGAGGCGCGCCGTGTCCTGCTGGTTGATCCTGTTGACCGGATTTATTTTGATGTGACAGCCGCTGACGGGCGGCGCCTTGATGGCGAGGCGATTGTACCGGCAACCGGCGATGCCGCCAGGCGTGGTACATCCGAATCGTTATATGACGGCACGATGCACGGGGAGGCCGTGCGTATCGTTGAATTGCGGCTCGAGAGGGATGCGGGTGCCGGCCGCGGCGGCGGGATCGTGCGTGTTGCCGAAACCAAGAACAAGCGTAATGAGTTTACCCGGGAGATCCTGCTGAGCATGGTACTGCCGCAGGTGTTGCTGATCGTGATCGCCTGTATCGTCGTCTGGATCGGTGTGGTGCGCGGGCTGGCGCCGCTGGAACGGCTGCAGCGCGCGGTGGCATCCCGCTCCGATCGGGACCGCCGTCCGGTGGTGGTCGAGAACGTGCCCGGGGAGGTCAATCCGCTGTTGCAATCCATCAATGACCTGCTGGCCCGGCTGGATCAGGTGCTGACGCTGCAGAACCGGTTTGTGTCGGATGCGGCGCACCAGTTGAAAACGCCGATGGCGGCGCTGAAAACACAGTTTGAAGTGGCGTTGCGCGAAACGGATCCGCAGCGCATGCGTGAAGCGATGCAGGAAATTCAGCCGCGCCTGGAGCGCCTGACCCGACTGATGTCACAACTGCTGTCGCTGGCCCGCAACGAACCCGAAGCGGTCAGCGCCGTGACGCTGGCGCCGCTGGACCTGAATGCACTCGCTCTGGATGTATCCACAGGCTGGGTGCCGGAGGCATTGCGCCGCCGGGTTGATCTGGGGTTCGAGGATTCGGGGCGACCGGTGATGGTGCTGGGTGATGCGATCAGGCTGCGAGAGCTTCTCGACAACCTGCTCGACAATGCGGTGCGCTACAGCCGCGATGGCGGGCGGATTACGGTGCGTGTTCAGGCAGACCCGCCGGCCGTTGATGTCAACGATGACGGTCCGAGCATCCCGCCGGAAGAGCGTCGGCGCGTGTTTGAACGGTTTCACCGTTTGCTGGGCAGCGGGCAGGAAGGCAGCGGCCTGGGGCTGGCCATTGCGCAGGAAATCGCCCGGCTGCACCAGGGGGAAATCACGCTGCGTGAAGACGCGACCGACGGCATCGGCAATACCTTCAGTGTGTTATTGCCGCCGGCGCCGGCACGGGCACCGGAGTCTCCTGGGGCCGCCTGATGTAAGCATTCGTTCAGGTTCATGTAATTAAGAAGATATCTGCACCGCGGGGCGCCGTAAGCCCGTATCCGTATCCTCCCTTCCGTTCATATCCGCGGCCGAAGCCGCGCTATTCCACAGGAGGGGTGCCATGGAGATGCTGTCCACTTCGTTTTTCTGGGTCACGCTGGGTCAGATCATGATGATCAACATCGTGCTGAGCGGTGACAACGCGGTGGTCATTGCGCTGGCCAGCCGCTCACTGCCGGAACGCCAGCAAAAACAGGCCATCCTGTTCGGCAGCTTCGGTGCAATATTCCTGCGCATCGTGCTGACGTTCTTCGCAGTCATGCTGCTGGATCTGCCTTATCTGAAGCTGATCGGTGCTGTCTTGCTGTTGTGGATAGGCGTGCAAATGCTGGTACCGGACGAGGCCGATGGCGACATCGACGGTCACTCCCACCTGTGGCAGGCCATCAAGACCATTGTCATCGCCGACTTCGTCATGAGCCTGGACAATGTGCTGGGCGTTGCGGCTGCGGCCAAGGGTAGTGTTCCGCTGTTGATTATTGGTCTCGCACTGAGTATTCCGCTGATCATCTATGGCAGCACGTTCATCCTGAAACTGATGAATCGTTTTCCGGTCATCGTTACGCTGGGTGGCGGTGTGCTGGGCTGGGTAGCCGGAGAAATGATGGTGACGGATCCGGCCATGAGCGACTGGGTCAACGCGGAAGCGCATGGGTTGCATGAGATTGCGCCATCCTTGGGTGCCGTGCTGGTGGTGTGGATCGGAAAAACCATGGCGGGAATCAAGCTGGCCAAGCTGGCTGCATTGCCCGAGGGGCAGCTGGTTCCGGCCGGCGAAGAAGATGGCTGGGTGCATCGTACCTGGCGGCGCTTGCCGGACGGCACCCGCGATTACGCCGCCTATTACGGCAAAATTGCCTTCCGCTTTCTCCCGCCGGTGCGCAAACACCGCAGACTCAGGGCGTGATCCGGCACTGCAGTGAAAAGCCCGCGGTTTACCGCGGGCTTTTTTATCCGGTCAGCGGCAGGCGCAGCCGCGACTGTCGGCGGCAGTAACCCGATCTCTCCGGTTTGAGGAACTGGTCCGATCCGGATTTGCCGGAGTTGATTCCAATTACGGCCGCGGTCGACCCGACTTCAATCAGGCTTTTGCCGCGATGGTCAGCCCGACCACGTTGTTGTCCCGGATCGCTTTCGCGACGAGGCCCGACGCCTTGGCGTCCTCGATGAAGGCGGTGAGGTATTTTGCGGCGTTGGGGCGGCCTTTGGGCACGCCGGCGGCCTGCTGCACGGCGGTGAAGCGGCCTTCGAGCACCCGCGACCCGGGCAGCTTGGCCTGATCCGATACCAGCCGCGGACGCAGGCCGGCGAGCGCGTCAAATTTCTCGTCGATGAAGCGCTTGCAGCACAGATCCCCGCCCTTGTCCCTGACCAGTTCGGCATTCTTGATCGTGCGTGTCAGGTAGAGTTCGTAGGCTGCCTTTTCTGGCACGATGATGCGCACACCTTTGCGGTCGACCTCATCCACGGATTTCAGCGGGGATCCCGCCGGCACCAGGTAAGTGGAATCGATTTCGACATACGCCGGCGTGAAATCAATTTCACTGGCGCGTGCGGGTTCGGCGCCGAGAAATCCGACATCCCAGATGTTCTTGCCGGCGGCATCCGCGAGCGCGCCCGGATTCGGGTGCGGCACGAAGGTCACCGGCAGTCCGAGGCGGCGGCCGAGTTCCAGACCGAGATCATGCGCGACGCCGGCAGGCTTGCCGGTGGCGGCATCGGTGCGCGTCAGCAGAAAGTTGCTCATGTTGAGGCCTACGCGCAAGGTGCCGGTGGGTGCAAATTCAGAGCGGAGCGCGGCGGTAACGTCGGTCATGTGATGTCCTGTCTCGATGCGGTTGCGGAACGCTGGATTAGACACTGAACCGCTGCCGCTTGTCATCCGCGGGTAAAATTCGGCGACGTAGCTGCAATATGGAATGCGTTGCATTGGAACCTCATTTGTCTGCCCGTTACATTGCGCATCTCGACATGGACGCGTTTTATGCTTCAGTCGAGTTGCTGCGTTACCCGCAGTTGCGCGGCCAGCCGGTGGTGGTCGGTGGACGCCGTCGCGCTGCGCAGGGGGAGCCCGACGACGGCAGATTTGCAACGCTGCGCGGCTACACCGGCCGCGGCGTGATCACGACGTCAACCTATGAAGCGCGCGCGCTGGGCGTTTTTTCCGGCATGGGTCTGATGAAGGCCGCAAAACTCGCGCCGGATGCCGTGCTGCTGCCGGCGGATTTTGATGCCTACCGGCGCCATTCGCGGATTTTCAAGGACGCGGTGCGCGCCATCGCGCCTCAGGTCGAGGACCGCGGCATTGATGAAATCTATATCGACCTCACCGAGCTGGTCGCGGAGCGCGCGGCGGAAGGCGCGCCCGATCCGTGGGCGCGCGCGCGTGCGATTGCCACCGACATTCAGCGCTCGGTGCGCGAGACCACGCAGCTGTCGTGTTCGATCGGCATCACACCCAACAAGCTGCTGTCCAAGATCGCTTCCGAGATGAACAAGCCCGCCGGCATTAGCGTGATCCGCGGCGACGAGGTCATGCGCCTGGTCTGGCCGCTGGCGGTGCGCAAGATCAACGGCATCGGGCCGAAAGCCAACGTCAAGCTGGAAGCGCTGGGCATCCGTACGGTCGGTGAGCTCGCACGAACGGATCCGGCGCTGCTGGTCGAACATTTCGGCCGCAGCTACGGCGCCTGGATGCACGAGGTCGCGCACGGACGCGACGACCGGCCGGTGGTGACCTGGAGCGAACCCAAATCGATCAGCCGCGAATCGACCTTTGAGAACGATCTGCACCGGGTGCGCGACAAGGCCCGGCTGACCGAGATCTTTACATCACTGTGCGTGCGCGTTGCCGGAGACCTGCAGCGCAAGGGTTATGCGGGGAAAACGATCGGGCTGAAAATCCGTTTTGACAATTTCAAAACGGTCACCCGCGATGTGACGCTGGAGGCGCCGACGCAGGATGCCAGAGTGATACGGCGTGCGGCGGGTGCATGCCTGAAGCGCGTGCCGCTCGACCGGCGCATCCGCCTGCTGGGTGTGCGTGTGGGCACTCTGGTCAAACCCGGGGTTGCGGCGACGACGGCGCAGCAGACGCTGCTGTCCGAGGATTGACGCCTACCCGCTGCGGTGCGGGCAGGGCGCGGCCCGGTTGTACCTCGTTTGCGCGATATTGCGCCGGCGTGATTGAGCCAGCGGTGTGCCGCGACTCAGGATCGCGGTTTGGGGCGCGGCGTATTTGGCGCGACGTTGCGCTTCGCGCTGCCGACGATGCCCTTCTGCCGGGCGGTCAAGGGAGC
>JBFKCU010000192.1:0-5750 GCA_041620115.1 Burkholderiales bacterium
GCTACCACGCGCTGCAGACCCAGGTTACCGGAACACAGCACCTCCTGTGGTTCGTGCGCCGCCAGGAATCGGCAGCAACCCGCAACCGGCATGCCCGGGATATCGAACGGCTGGGCAATGAGCTCGAGGCCGAAACCGCACGTCTGCGCGATGCCGAGCGCCGCCTGGAAGAGTTGCGCAACCAGCATTACCGCTCCGGTGACGAAGTGCATGCGGCCCAGGGCGCGCTCTACGAAACCAATGCCGAGATTGCGCGTATCGAGCAGCAGATCACGCATATCCGCGAGAACCGCAGTCGTGTCGAGCAGCAAATCGCGAATCTCGGCAATCAGATGGCTGGCGCGCAGGCGCAGCTTGAGCAGTCGAACGCTAGCCTCAAGGAGTGGCGCGATGAACACGCGAGCGCGGAAGCACGCGTGGCGGAATGCGAGATAAAAATTGCCGAGGAGAGGGCCAAACTGCCGGTGGCCGAGCAGACCTGGCGCGCGACCGGTGCGCGGCGCGATGAATTGCAGCAGGCCGTGGGGCGCGCCGAGCAGTCGCGCCAGGTCGAGCAGACCAAACTCGCCCATGCCACACGGCTGCTCGAGCAGTTGTCAGTTCGCAATGCGCGTTTGTTCGAGGAGCAGAACGCGCTTGAGAAGCCCGACACCGCCGCGATTGAGGCGCTGCAGAAACAGACGGAGGACGTGGCCGCCGCACTTGCGGAGCAGCGCGAAGCGCTGGCAACCAAGGAGCGCGAACTGCCGGCGCTGGAGCAGGACCTTGAGCAGCGCACCGATGCGGTAGACGAGGCGGTGGCTGTCGTGACCGCGCTCGAAGCGCGCGTCCAGGCCTTGCGGCAGTTGCAGGAAAAACTGGCGCATGGCGCGGACATGGAAGCCTGGATTGCCGAGCGCGGTGTCGATGGCGCGGCGCGACTGTGGCAGGGCATCACGATTGAAGCGGGATACGAGGATGCACTCGAAGCAGTCCTGCGTGAACGGCTCAATGCGGTCATGGTGGACGGGCTGGATACCTGCGGCAGCTGGTCGGGCGATGCGCCGCCGGGGAAGCTCGCGGTCGCCGATGTTGGTGGCGCGCTGGAGTCCGACGCCATGGCCCCGATGCCCGCACGCACCGCGCCATTGTCACGATTCGTGACCTGCCGCGATCCGAAGCTGGCGCCGGCGCTGGCCGACTGGTTGCACGGGGCTTTCGTTGTCGATGATCTTGCTGCCGGTCTTGCGCTGCGCAGCCAGCTGGCACCCGGGGCGCTGCTGGTGTCGCGGGATGGCTATCTGTTTACGCGGCACAGCCTGAGTTTTCACGCTCCCGATTCCGAACTGCACGGCGTGCTATCGCGCCAGCGCGAGATTGAGGCGCTGGATATCGAGGTTGCCGCAAAAAGAAGCGCCATTGATGCGCTCCGTTCCGTCGCGGACGAGCAGGCTGCCCGGATCGTTGCGGAGAAGGCGGCTCTGGGCGAGTTGCGCGAGGCGGTGGCGGGGCTGCAGCAGCGGCACCACACGCTGCAGATGGAAACCGTACGTCTGACTGAGCAGACTCAGCGCCTGACGCAGCGCGGAGAGCAGATCGCGGCCGAACTTGCTGAGATCGCGGCTCAGGTGGCGGCGGAATCGGGACAGCGCGAGGAAGCCTCCAGTAATCTCGCGCGCTTTGGCGAAGAAGCGGGCGGATATGCACGCGAACTGGAGGCCGCGCTGGAGTTATTCCGCGATGCGCAGTCGGTGCTCGATACGCAGCGTGATACGGTACAGCAGGCGGATCGCGCGCTGCAGGAAGCCATGTTCCAGAGCAAGACTTCGCTGGGAAAAATCAGCGAGATTGAGCGCGCAATCACAACGACGGGCGAAACTCTGGAACGCCTGCGGCAGGGTCTCGCAACGGAGCAGGAGGCGCTGTCGCGTCTGGATGAGACATCGTGGCAGCAGCAGTTGCAGCAATTGCTGCAGACGCGGGCGGAGCGTGAGCAGGCGCTGGCGCAGGCACGCGACGTGCTGGAGGCCACGGAGGCGCAACTGAAGGCCGTGGAACAGGAGCGGATGACGGCGGAGCAGAAGCTGGGACCGCTGCGCGACCGCATCAGCGAAGTCAAGCTGAAAGAACACGAAGCGCGCATCAACGAGGAACAGTACGGGCAGCAGCTCGCCGAGGCCGGCGCAGACGAAGAAGCGCTGGCGCAGGCGCTGGAAAAAGGCACGCGCTCGGGATCGCTGCAGGGGGAAATCAACCGCCTCAACGAAGAAATCAAGAGTCTGGGTGCGGTGAACCTGGCCGCACTTGAGGAGCTCGAGGCCGCGCGCGAACGGAAGGTTTATCTCGATGCGCAGTCCGCGGACCTGACTGCTGCCATGAACACGCTCGAGGACGCGATCCGTCGCATCGACCGCGAAACACGCGAACGCCTGCAAAGCACGTTTGACGAGGTCAACGCGCATTTCGCGAGAATGTTTCCTGCGCTGTTCGGCGGCGGCAATGCCAAACTGCTTCTGACCGGCGAGGAGATTCTCGATTGCGGCATCCAGGTGATCGCGCAGCCTCCCGGAAAAAAGAACAGTTCGATTCACCTGCTGTCCGGCGGAGAGAAAGCGTTGACCGCGATGGCGCTGGTGTTCTCGATCTTCCAGCTGAATCCGGCGCCGTTCTGCATGCTTGATGAGGTTGATGCGCCGCTCGACGACCACAATACCGGCCGCTTTTGCGAACTGGTGAAAAAAATGTCCGAACAATCACAGTTCGTTTTCATCAGCCACAACAAGATCACCATGGAAATAGCCAACCAGCTTCTCGGGATCACGATGCAGGAGCCGGGCGTATCGCGCGTGGTCGCCGTGGATATCGAAGCGGCGCTGAAAATTACCGAAGAGGCGGCGTGAAGCGCTGAACCCGTATGAGCGACCTGCAAATCGCACTGGGCGCAATCGGGATCCTCGTGGTGGGGGGCGTTTATGCCTTCAACTGGTGGCAGGAACGCAAGTTGCGGCAGCGGCTCGAGCGTGCGTTTGACGGCAGCCGCGACGATGTACTGCTGAAAAGTGCCGCGGACAGGCCGGCAGAACCCGTGTCGCGGATCGAACCCCGGCTCGGCGCGGGCGCCGTGGAGGACGCGGCGGAACGCGATCAAAACGATGTTGCGGCCGCCGATGCGGTCATCGACTTCGTCGCTGAAATCAAGTCCCCGGAGCCATTTTCAGCCGCGGCTTTGCAGGAGTTGCAATCGCAGATCGCGGTGTTCGGCAAGCCGGCGCGCACGCTGGTGTGGGACACTGCTGCCGCGGACTGGCGCGCCGCGGGTGAGGCCGGTGCACACGTCAACTGCGATCGCGTCCTGGCCATGGTGCAACTGGTCAATCGCAGTGGCCCCATCCATGCACCGCAACTGAACGGATTCTGCGATGCGGTACAGGCGTGGGCCGCGCGCTACGACGCGACGGTAGAGACGGATGACGCCGCCACGGCCCTGCAGACGGCAAAGGAACTCGATGCGCTGTGCGGGGAACTGGACGTGGCCATAGGTCTGAATGTCGTGGCCCCTGAGGGTTCGGCGTTCCCCGGCGAGCAGGTGGCGGCTGCCGCCGCTGCGGGCGGATTCGATCTGGAAGCCGATGGACTGTTTTACTGGCGGAGCAGCGACGGGCGCACGCTGTTTACGATGGAAAACCACGATTCCGCACCGTTTGTCGCGGACCGGCTGGCCGCACTGCAGACAGCGGGCATGACGCTGCTGCTCGATGTGCCGCGTGTCGCTGATGGTGAAACGGCGCTCGACGAGATGGCGAGGGTGGGGAACGAACTGGCCGAGGCCCTGGGCGGATTTGTGGTCGATGACAATCGCGTGCCGCTGCAGGCGGAAGGCATCGCGCGCATCAAGGCACAGCTGAGGAGCATCCGCGAAGCCATGGCGACTCATGAGATACCGGCAGGGAGCCCGCGGGCGCAGCGGCTGTTCGCATGACCCGGCATGCGCCGGCGGAGCGCGTTGCCCGCCTGCGGGAGGAAATCGAGCGCCACAATCACGCTTATTACGTCTGCGACGACCCGCAGATTACCGACGCCGAATTTGACCGCCTGTTCCGGGAACTGCAGCAGCTGGAGCTTGAGCACCCTGAACTGGTGAGCAGCGATTCGCCCACGCAGCGTGTCGGCGGCATGCCGCTTGAAGAATTCGTGCCGGCAACGCACCGCCAGCCGATGCTGTCGCTGAGCAATGCGTTCGAGCCCGCCGAGGTTGAGGCTTTCGACCGGCGCGTGCGCGAGGCGCTGCAGGTCGAGGCGGTGGAGTACGCGGCCGAGCCCAAATTCGATGGCCTGGCCGTCAGCCTGGTGTATGAAAACGGCTTCCTGACGCGGGGAGCCACCCGCGGCGACGGCCATACCGGTGAAGACGTGACGGCTAACCTGCGCACGGTCAGATCGATTCCGTTGCGCCTGCCGTCGTCGCATCCGCCGCAGTTGCTGGAGATCCGCGGTGAGGTGTTGATGTTGCGCGCCGACTTCGAGCATCTCAACCGGCAGCAGCAGGCCCGCGGTAAAAATCTGTTTGCCAATCCGCGCAATGCCGCCGCCGGATCACTGCGGCAACTCGATCCGCGCGTCACTGCCGCACGTAAACTGACTTTTTTCGCTTATGGGCTGGGCGCTGCGGAGGGTTATGCCCTGCCGGAAAAACTAAGCCAGGTAATTGATTTTTTCTCTAAGAATAGAATTTTGGTGGCGCGCGAGCGGTCCGTGGTCCAAGGCCTGGATGGGTTGATGTCCTATTACCGGCAGATCGGCGAGATGCGCTCCGGGTTGCCGTATGACATCGATGGCGTCGTCTACAAGGTCAACAGCCTGTCGGACCAGCAGCGTCTCGGCTATGTGGCTCGGGCGCCGCGCTTTGCAATTGCCCACAAGTTTCCCGCGGAGGAGGCGACCAGCGTGGTGGTGGGCATTGATGTACAAGTCGGCCGTACCGGCGCGCTGACACCGGTGGCTCGTTTGCAGCCGGTGCTCGTTGGCGGCGTGACGGTGACCAACGCGACGCTGCATAACATCGACCAGGTTCGCGCGAAAGACGTCAACGCGGGCGACACCGTGGTGGTGCGACGCGCGGGTGATGTAATTCCGGAGGTTGTACGCGTGCTGATGGAGAAGCGCCCGCCCCGGGTGCAGCGATTCGAGATGCCGGAGACATGTCCGGTATGTCAGTCCCGCGTGGAACGCATTGAGAGCGAGGCGGCGTACCGGTGCACGGGCGGGCTCTACTGTCCGGCTCAACGCAAGCAGGCATTGCTTCATTTTGCATCGCGCAGGGCGATGGACATCGAAGGGCTGGGAGAGAAGCTTGTTGATCAGCTTGTGGACAAGGACATCGTACGTACGCCGGCCGACCTGTACACGCTTCACGCAGATCAGCTCATCGGTCTGGAACGCATGGCGCAGAAGTCGGCCGAGAATGTGATTGCCGCAATCGAGGAAAGCCGGTGCACGACACTGGCGCGATTTATTTACGCTCTCGGGATATACCACGTCGGCGAAGAGGTCTCACGAATACTCGCATTACATTTCGTCACGCTTGATCGTTTTCTGGCTACCGATTGGGACGCGCTGATAGCAGAAAAAGAGCAGATGCAGAAGGAGAATGCCAGGCGGCGCACAAAGGGAATCGAACTCGATGAGCCGTTGCTGGCCGGGGTTGGTCCCGAAATCATGCGCAGTGTTGCCAATTTTCTGCGGCAGCCGCATAACCGCGAAGTCATTGCGCA
>JBFKCU010000193.1:0-5744 GCA_041620115.1 Burkholderiales bacterium
ATCGTCTCCGGCGGCATCGAATTCAGCGGCATGAAACTGCACGATGCCGATGAGCCAACGATGAGCGACCTGCGCGGGCGCGAGATCTCGATGATTTTCCAGAATCCGCGCGCGGCGCTGAACCCGATACGTCCGATCGGCAAACAGATCGAGGACGTGCTGATCCGCCACGCCCAGGCCACCCACGCGCAGGCGAAAGGCCGCGCCATAGAAGCGCTGGAACGCGTGCGCATCCGTGACGCCGCAAAGCGCTACCACGCCTATCCGTTCGAGCTGTCCGGCGGCATGTGCCAGCGCGTTGTCATCGCGATCGCGCTGGCGTGCAAGCCGCAATTGCTGATTGCCGATGAGCCGACCACCGGCCTGGATGTGACCACGCAGAAAGCGGTGATGGAACTGGTGCGTGACCTCACCCGGTCGCAGGGCATGGCCACGCTGCTGATCACCCATGACCTCGGGCTCGCCGGTGAATATTGCGATCGCATTGTGGTCATGGAACAGGGCGAGGTGGTTGAGCAGCAGGCCACGCGCGGGCTGTTCACGGCGCCGGCACACGCGTATACGCGCCGGCTGATCCGCTCGACGCCGCATGCCGCGCAAAACATCCGCGATCTGCTGCCGGAAGACCTGCGATTGCCGCCGCCTCCCGCGCCGCCGCCGGCAACAACGGACGTACCGCTGCTCGAAGTGACCAATCTGGTGAAGGAGTTTGACGCGCAGGTCGGGCTGCTGCAACGGCTAAGGAACCGCGGCAAGGCACCGGCGCGGGGTTTCCGTGCGGTCGACGGCATCAGTTTCAGTGTGGCCCGCGGCGAAAGCGTGGGGCTGGTCGGCGAGTCGGGTTGTGGCAAGTCGACGACCTCGGCAATGGTGATGCGTTTGCTTGATGCCACGTCGGGCAGCATCCGCTTCAAGGGTCACGAGCTGACCGCACAGCCTGCCGGCGCGTTTGCGCAGTCGCCGCTGCGGCGTGAACTGCAGATGGTGTTCCAGGACCCGCACGAAAGCCTTGATCCGCGTGCCACCGCGGCACAGTCGATCGCAGATCCGCTGCTGCGGCTGGAACGACTGCGCGGTAATGACCTTATCCGCACCCGCGTCGAACAGCTTGCCGCGCAGGTTGGACTGCCGCTGGAGCTGCTCGACCGCCTGCCGCACCAGCTCTCCGGCGGCCAGAAGGCCCGCGTCGGCATTGCCCGCGCAATCGCCACCAAACCGGATCTGCTGATCCTTGACGAGCCCACTGCGGCACTGGACGTTTCGGTGCAGGCCGTGGTACTCAACCTGCTCGCTGACCTCAAGTCCGAATTCGGCATGAGTTACCTGTTTGTCAGCCATGATCTCGAAGTGGTGCGCCTGCTGTGCGACCGCGTCATTGTCATGCGTGCCGGCCGCATCGTTGAAGAGGGACCGACCGCGCGGATACTGTCTGCGCCGTCGGCGACCTATACGCGGGAACTGCTCGCCGCGATCCCGCGGCCGGCGCATTTGCCGCAGCATGTCGTCAACACCCGCGTGGCACTGGCATGAGTTCGCCCGTGACCATTGCCGAAATCCGCGAAGCCATTGCCGCAGGCCGGATCTCTGCCCCGGAGTTTCTGCGTGAGCGCTGGCAGCAACTCTACGTGCTCAATGCGCAAACCCCCGATCCGGCATGGATCAGCCTGGCGTCGGCGTCGCAACTCGAAGCCCAGCTGGCCGTGCTCGCGCAACGCGCGCCCGCGGAATGCCCGCTCTACGGCATACCGTTTGCGGTCAAGGACAACATTGACGTGGCCGGCTGGACCACGACGGCGGCGTGTCCGGATTTTTCCTACATCGCCACGCACACCGCGCATGTAGTGACCCGGTTGATGCAGGCCGGTGCGGTATTGCTCGGCAAGACCAATCTCGACCAGTTTGCCACCGGCCTGGTGGGCACACGCTCGCCCTACGGTGCGGTGCCCAACACGTTCAGCCCGCAACACATCAGCGGCGGTTCCAGTTCCGGTTCGGCGTCCGTGGTCGCGCGCGGCCTCGTGGCTTTTGCACTGGGCACCGATACCGCGGGTTCGGGTCGTGTGCCCGCCGGATTCAACAACCTGGTCGGATGCAAACCGACGCCGGGCATCGTCAGCAACGACGGTGTGCTGCCGGCATGCAAGACCCTCGATTGCGTGTCATTGCTGACACTGAGTGCCGCTGATGCAGCCACGGTTTTTCCGGTGCTCGCCGGCCCCGGTGCCTTGAGTCCGGCCGAACCGCAGTTCAGCCGCCCGGTGCGACAACGCTACGCGTTGCCGCCGTCACCGCGCGTCGGCATTCCGCACGACCCGTTCTTTGTCAGCGCTGCCTACCGCGACCTGTTCGCACAAAGCTGCAGTCACCTGAAGACCCTGCAATGCCGGCAGGGGACCTTCGATCTCGCGCCCTTTGCCGAAGTTGCTGCGCTGCTCTACCAGGGGCCGTGGACCGCCGAGCGTTATGCCGTTGCCGGTGAATTGATCGAACGTGGTGCGCCGGGTGTGGACCCGGTGGTGGCCGGCGTCATCAGCGCCGGCAAGGGGTATTCCGCGGTTGACGCATTCAAGGCGCTCTACCGGGTGCGCGACCTCGAGGCGCAGACGCGCCATGTCTGGGACGAGTTCGACGTGCTGATGGTGCCCACCGCACCGAATCTGCCGACACATGCCGACGTCGAGGCCGAGCCGGTGCTGCGCAACAGCGAACTCGGCACCTATACCAATTTTGTCAATCTGCTGGGACTGTGCGCGGTTGCCGTGCCGTTCGGCTTCACCGAGGACGGTCTGCCCTTCGGCGTGACCTTCATCGCGCGCGGCGGCAGCGACTGGGCGCTGCTCGAGCTTGCCGCGCAGTGGCAGCGTTCGCGCGCGTTGCCGCTGGGGGTGCGGCTGCGAGCCGCGCAGGCTGCCGACAGCGCAATTACTGCGACGCCGCCGGGGGCAATTCCGCTGGCGGTGGTTGGCGCGCATCTCGCCGGAATGCCGCTCAATCATCAACTGGTATCACGCGGCGCACGCCTGCGCGCGGTGACGCAGACCGCAGCGCAATACAAGTTGTATGCGCTCAAGGGCACCACACCGCGCAAACCGGGCCTGGTCCGTCAGGCCGGTGGCGCCAGCATCGCGGTGGAGGTTTACGACGTGCCGGCAGACAGCATCGGCAGCTTCCTCGCGGGCATACCGGCGCCGCTGGGCCTGGGTGCGGTCGAGCTTGAGGGCGGCGGCTGGGTCAACGGTTTTATCTGCGAACCCTGGGCGCTGCAGGAGGCCGAGGACATTACGGCGTACGGCGGCTGGCGTAATTTCATTGAATCCGAGACCAGAAAACGGGCCTAGCGATGACAGGAAGCGCGAACCTCGCACCGGTGGTGACGATCAACCGGGATGCGGTCAGCCTGGCCGACCAGGCCTACCACGACATCAAGAAACGCCTGTTCGATTTCGATCTGATGCCCGGCGACCGGCTGTCGGAGTCCGACCTCGCACAGCAGATCCGCGTCAGCCGCACGCCGTTGCGGCAGGCGCTGCAGCGCCTGCAGCACGAAGGCTTTGTCGAGGCCATTCCCAAAGTAGGCTGGCTGATTCCCCCGCTGAGTTTCGAGAAGTTCGACGAACTCTACGATTTTCGCGTGCTGATTGAATGCTTCGCCGTGAACGCGCTGTGCGCCGCTGCCAGGGAGCGCCCTGCATTGCAGAAGCTGGCGCGGGCGTGGCAGGTGCCGGTCAAAGAGCGGCTGCAGGATCCGGTGAAGGTCGGTGCCCTCGACGAAGCGTTTCACCAGCAGATCGTTGAGTCCACCGGCAACGGCGAAATGCTGCGCACGTATCGCGAGATCACCGAGCGCATGCGCATCATCCGCCGGCTCGATTTCATCAAGCCTGACCGCGTGTCGACGACATACGACGAACACGCGAAAATTCTGGCCGCCATCCAGAAGCGCCGCGCCGATGAAGCGCAGCGTCTGCTGCGGGCGCATATCGAACAAAGCAAACTCGAAGTGCGCAAGATCACGCTCGACATGCTCTACCAGGCGCGTAACCGCGGAAGGGCGGCGCGCAAAGGCTAGTCGGCGGAACTGAACTGCGGCGCTGCCGTGGTTGACAAATCCGCTGCGTGCCGCGAAGAATGCGCTTTCCCGTCCGGAGAGCCGCATCATGAATCGCCACTACCCGCCCTGCGTCGCGCAGGTTGGTGCATGAGTACCCGCATCGGTGTCATCGGTCTCGGTGCGCTGGGGCGGCCGGTGGCCGAACGGCTGCTGCAGGCGGGGCACGCCGTGGCGGTATACGACGTGCGCCGCGAACCGGTGGCGGCACTGGCTGCCCTCGGTGCGCAGGCCTGTGCATCACCCGCCGAAGTGGCGCGACACAGCGAACTCATCATCAGCCTCGTATCCGATGCTGCGCAGACCGATGCCGTGGTCTCGGGCAAGGGTGGCATCCTCGAGACGCTGCAGCGCGGCACCATATTCGCCACCGGCAGCACGCTGGGTCCGGCGCCCGTGCAACGCGTCGCCGCTCAGATTGCGGCGCGCGGCGGGGCGACGCTCGACATGCCGATTTCCGGCGGCCTCATCGCCGCGCGCGAGGGCACGCTGAGCCTGATGGTCGGCGGCGAGGCGGCCGTGCTCGAACGTGCGCTGCCGGTGTTCAGGGTGTTTGCGCGCGATATCACCCATACCGGCGCCATCGGCACCGGACAGGCGGCGAAACTCGCGCATCAACTGGTATTCAGCGTCAATGTGATGGCGCTGCTCGAAGGCCTGGCGCTGGGCGTGGCCGGCGGTGTCGCCCCCGAGGTCATGAAGAACGTGCTGAAGCAGGGGCTGGCCAACAGCACGGTGCTGCAGGTGTGGCACGAACTGGGGCCACGCTGGAAAGGCATGCTCGAGGCGAGCGCGCCGGATGCGCCGCTGCCGAACATGCGCAAGGACCTGCACCTGGTGCTCGAACTGGCGCGGGAGCTTGGCGTTGAACTGCAGATCGGCGATCATGCTTCGCACGTTGCCGATGCGGGCAGGGCCACCGGACACGATCAACCGCTGCTCTGAGCGCTGTCCGCACGCCGCAACCGTGCCGAAACAATTGCAATCAACCCGGGCAAAGAAGCGATGACCGCACAATACAGACCCCTACTGCCAGTGCCGCCGGATGCCTGCGATACGCACATGCATATCTATGATCCGGCATACAAGCCGCTGGCCGGCGCGAACCTGCCGGCGATGGCGGCGACGGTTGATGATTACCGCGCACTGCGCGCGCGGCTGGGTCTCACGCGCGTGGTGGTGGTGCAGCCCACCGCCTACGGCAATGACAACCGCTGCACGCTGATGGCGGTGCAGGCCCTGTCCGAGGGACGCGATCTGGCGCGTGGCGTTGCCATCGTGCTGCCGGACGACACCGATGCCGAGATCGAGCGGCTGCAGGGTCTCGGCGTGCGGGGGCTGCGTTATCACCTGCTGCCTGGCGGCGGTGTCGCGTGGGATACGCTGCCGGTGATGGCGGCGCGCGTCGCCGCATTCGGCTGGCATGTGCAGGTACAGCTCGAGGGACGGGATATCACGGCGCATGAAGCCGTACTGCGCGCGCTGCCCGGCGAGCTGGTGATCGATCACATCGGGCGCTTTGCGCAGCCGCTGGCCGAGGACGACGCCAGCCGCGCGGCCCTGCTGCGACTCATCGACGGCGGCCGCTGCTGGGTCAAGCTCTCGGCGCCGTACCACGGTTCGCGCAGCGGGCCAC
>JBFKCU010000194.1:0-5738 GCA_041620115.1 Burkholderiales bacterium
CGCGTCGCTGCAGCACTGAAACTGGCCCGCGAAACCAACGCCGGCGTGGCGCTCAAAGGCGCCGGCAGCATCTGTGCCTGGCCCGACGGCCACTGGGCCATCAATACCTCGGGCAATCCGGGCATGGCCAGTGCCGGCATGGGCGACGTGCTCACCGGCATCATCACCGCGCTGCTCGCGCAGGGCGTGGATGAACGGCATGCGCTGACCGCCGGCGTGTATCTGCACGGCGCGGCGGCGGACCGATGTGTCGCCGACGGCGCGGGTCCGATCGGACTGACCGCGAGCGAAGTGACCGACATGACCCGACAACTCATCAACGCCTGATCAGGCACCAATCACCTGCAAGCATGCAAAAAACGAATCTGCTGATCCTGATGGATGACGAACATTCCAGCAAGGCGCTGGGCTGCTACGGCCATCCCTTCGTCAAGACGCCCAATCTCGACCGCCTGGCCGCCAACGGCACGCTGTTCGAAAACGCCTATACCAATTCGCCGATCTGCGTGCCGGCACGCGCCACGATCGCCACCGGACGTCATACCCATGAAAACCGCTGCTGGGACAACGCGATCGCCTACGACGGCACCCTGCGCAGCTGGACCCACCGCATGCAGCAGAGCGGAAATCGGGTGGTTTCCGTGGGCAAGCTGCATTACCGCAATGCCGACAACCTGGCCGGATTCGACCGCCAGATCGTGCCCATGCATATCGCCAACGGCGTTGGCGACACCCATGGACTGGTGCGCGACCCGCCGCCGGAACGCAAGCAGGGGAAAAAATTCGCCGAGGAAATCGGCCCCGGTGACAGCGCCTATATTCAATACGACAAACGCATTGCCGATGAAGCCTGCAACTGGATCAAAACCGAAGCTGCGGGTGATCAGCAGCCCTGGGTGCTCTTTGCCTCGTTTATTGCGCCGCACTTCCCGCTGATCGCGCCACCGGAGTATTACGCGCTCTACAATCCGGATGACATGCCCCTGCCCAAGCAGCGGCGCGATGACCTTTCACAGACCCACCCCTGGTGGCAGGCCTTCGAGAAATCGTTCATTTTCGACCGCGGCTTCAAGTCCGACCACGACCGGCGCGTGGCCATTGCCTCCTACTATGCGTTATGCACCTTTGTCGATGCGCAATTCGGGCGCATTCTCGACACCCTGGCGGAATCCGGACTGGAGTCCAGCACGCGCGTGCTGTATTTCAGCGATCACGGCGAAAGCCTGGGCACGCGGCGCCTGTGGGGCAAATCCACGATGTACCAGGAATCGGCCGGCATACCCATGATCTTGAGCGGGCCGGATGTGCCATGCGGCAAACGCTGCGCCACCCCGGTCTCGCAAATCGACGTCTATCCAACCGTGCTCGAAGCCACCGGCGTCACGCCCGATGCCGACGATCGGAAACTTCCCGGCACCTCCCTGCTGTCCATCGCGACGCAATCCGACCCGGCAGAGCGCACGGTACTCAGCCAGTATCATGCAGGGGGCTCCATCAGCGGGGCTTACATGCTGCGGCGCGGCCGCTACAAGTACGTGCACTACGTCGGATACCGGCCGGAACTCTATGACCTGGAGTCCGATCCGGAAGAACTGGCGAATCTCGCCGGCCAACCTGCACATGCAAAAACCATCAATGATTTTGAACAGCTGTTGCGCAAACACCTGGATCCGGATGCAGTCGATGGCATGGCGAAAGCAGACCAGCGCCGGATGATCGAGCAATACGGGGGCCGCGATGCCGTGCTGGCGCGTGGCGGCATACACGGCACGCCAGCCCCGGCACATAATCAGGCCTGACCTGAAACGCCCGCACCATCATGACGACAATCGAACAACGAAAGGAAAAGCATCCGTGATCCGTCATCTGATTTCTACCGTGGCCGTTTCCACCCTCCTCATCGGCACGATGACCGCTCACGTGCAGGCAGCCACCTATCCGAACCGCCCGGTGCGCATGATCGTGCCGTTCGCGCCGGGAGGCGCCTCGGATTTCGTCGCCCGCATCATCCACACCCGCCTCGGCAGCGAACTCGGCAGCCAGCCGGTCATCATCGACAATCGCACCGGTGCCGCCGGCAACATCGGCGTGGAAATCGCCGCGCGGGCCACGCCTGACGGCTACACCATTCTGCTCGGCAACAGCGGCACCATGGTCATCAATCCGGGACTGTTCCCGAAATTCCCCATTCGCCCCACGCGTGACCTCATCGCGATCACCCAGGTCGTGGATGTGCCGGGCGCGCTGGTCGTGCACCCTTCCGTACCGGTGACTTCGGTCAAGGAATTCATCACCTACGCCAAGGCGCGCCCCGAAAAGCTCAACTACGGATCGGCCGGCGCCGGCAGCCCGCAACGCCTGTCGATGGAATATTTCATGAGCCAGGCCGGCATCAAACTGGTGCATGTACCCTACAAAGGCGGCGCAGGTGCTGCCGCCATTGCGGTTGTGGCCGGCGAGGTTTCGGCGGTGATGACCAGCGTACCGGCAGTGCTGCCGCATGCCAGATCCGGCAAACTCAAGCTGTTGAGCGTGGTTTCATCGAAACGCCTTGTCGTGACGCCGGAAACGCCGACCATGGTGGAATCGGGTTTCCCCGCCATGACCACGGGCGCGTGGCAGGGCATCTACGCTCCGGCAGGCACACCCCGCCCCGTCATCAATCAGCTGTTCGCAGCGACCACCAAGACCATGGCCGATCCCGAAGTAGCCAAACGCCTGGCCACCGGCAGCGCGGAAATCATCATCAGCAAATCGCCTGAGGAATTTGCAAGGTTTACCAAGACCGAAACCGACCTGTGGGTAAAACTGATCAAGGACATCGGTGTCACCAGCGAATGAGCTCTGCGCTCAGGCACTGAGCGTGCGGACGACGTAAAGTCCCAGCATCGTCATCGCCAGTGACCCGATCAGATGGCTGCCGATCAGCGCCATCGCCCAGCCGTAACGGCTGTCTTCGAGCAGCATCACCGCCTCGAGCGAAAATGCCGAAAACGTGGTGAGGCTGCCGAGGAAGCCGGTAATCACAAACAGGCGGTATTCGGGCGGCAGTGTCGCATGCTGCAGAAAGAATTCCAGCGCAGCACCGATGACGAATCCGCCGGCGAGGTTTGCGACCAGTGTGCCCAGCGGCAATGCCGGCAAGTAGTGGTTCAGCGCAACAGCCAGCCCCCAGCGCGACCATGCCCCGAGGGCGGCACCGATGCCGACCGCGGCAAACGCAGCAACGCTCATGCGGCCGGCGGCATCAGTTGATGATCAGCCGGTGACGCCGATGTTCCAGGGCACGTACTCATGGTCGCCCAGACCGAGCAGCTCGCTCTTGGACTTTTCGCCGGATGCGGTGCGCAGCATCAGATCGAATATTTCCTGAGCCTTCTCCGACAGCGTCTTGGTGCCTTCGAGGATTTCGCCGCAGTTGATGTCCATGTCCTCGGTCAGGCGGTTGTACATCGGCGTATTGGTGGCCAGTTTCAGCGACGGCACCGGTTTCGCGCCGAACATCGAGCCGCGCCCGGTGGTGAACATGATCATGTTCGCCCCGCCCGCGATCTGGCCGGTGGCCGATGTCGGATCAAAACCCGGCGTATCCATGAACACGAATCCTTTTTCGGTCACGGGTTCAGCATACCGGTAAACCGCATTCAGCGGTCCGGTACCGCCCTTCATCGACGAGCCCAGCGACTTCTCGAAAATATTGGCCAGACCACCGGTCTGATTACCCGGGCTGACGACACCGTTGATCTGGGTATCGCGACCGACGGTATAGACATCCTTCCACCAGCGGATGCGCTCGATCAGTTTCTCGCCGACTTCGCGACTCTTCGCGCGCCGGGTCAGCGTGTGCTCGACACCGTAAATTTCCGGCGTCTCCGACAGGATGAACGTACCGCCGTGGCGCGCCAGCAGGTCCATCGCCGCGCCCAGCGCCGGATTGGCGGTAATCGACGAGAAACCATCCGAGCCGCCGCACTGCAGGCCCATCATCAAGTGGCTGGCCGGAACACGCTGGCGCATGACCTTGTTGGCCTCGGGCAGCATTTCCTTCAGCGCGGCAATGCCCGCTTCAATCGTCTTGCGGGTGCCCCCCGATTCCTGCATGACGAAGGTCTTCAGACGGGAGCTGACTTCGAGGCCCTCATCCTTCATCAGCCCCTTGATCTGGTTACGCTCGCAGCCCAGGCCGACAATCAGCGCGCCCGCGAGATTGGCGTGGCGCGCATAACCCGCCATGGTCCGCCGCAGCAGGTCCATGGGCTCACCGGTCATTTCCATGCCGCAGCCGGTACCGTGCGCGAATGCGCAGACACCGTCGATGTTCGGGTAATCCGCGAGCCGTTCCGGCGTGAAATATTCGGCGATCTTGTGGGCTACCGTCGCCGAGCAGTTCACAGTCGACAGGATGCCGAGGTAATTGCGGGTCGCCACCTGACCGTTGGGCCGCACGATGCCCATGAACGTCGCCCGCTGGTCCTCCGGGATCATCTGCACCGGCTTGTAATCTCGGGCATAAGCGTAATCGCGGTCAAACTCGCGGAACTCAAGGTTATGCGAATGCACATAAGTGCCGGCGGGAATGTCCGCCGACGCAAAACCGATGGTCACCGCGTACTTGAGGATCGGTTCACCCTTCTTGATCGCCCGGGCGGCAATCTTGTGACCCGCAGGCACCTGGCTTCTTGCGGTCAAACCGTCAACAAGCTTGGCGCCAATCGCGATATCCGCACGTGCAATCAGTACGTTGTCGTTGTCATGCAGCCGGATCACCGGACCCGCTGCTGGTTTGTCCTTAATGGTAATTACGCCGTCGTCCATGGCCTGTTCTCCTGTTTCCGCAATTTCTGTTGCCGTCGGCCTCTATTCTATCGCGCCGGCCATCGGCTTACCGCTAGCGGTCCGACTCGCACACCGCCGTCCAAACGCCGCCGGCCTGTTCAATGTCCTGCACCAGTTTGTAACCCAGTGCCGCCAGATCGTCCACTTTTACCGTCACGGCTTCACGCGTGGGTCCGGTAATGACCCGCGTCATGCCCACATCCACGACCTTGCATTCCGCGGCCTTGGCGCGCGGATGTTCACTGGTGGCCAGCCACTTGTTGCTGACCTTGGTCGCCGGTGACAGCGCGCGCGCGCCCTGGGCTGCAAGGTCCGCCAGCGCCTTGTTCACGCTCTGCTCGGTGTAGCCCGAGATGATCAGGTTGCTGCCGGCATCGAACACGCTCGCCGGCTGCTGTGCCAGCGCGGGATCAAGGGTCGTTTCCGCCGACTCCGGCGTCGGCACGACCTCAGCCACCACCCTCGCCACAAAATCGCGCCGCGTGCGCAGGCGCACCTCGGTTTCGGATGTGCGCAATCCCGAATGCGCCTCGGGAACCACGGAATAGATCTCGTGGGCCCGCTCGTGCTTGTCGTTACGACTCCCTTCGGGCTTGAACAGCGCCGCGTACTCCTTGGACAAACGCGATGCAACTTCAAAAAAGGATCGTGACACCAGCAACTGACCGGGATCAGCAAAATCCATGACTCGCTGGGCAACATTGATGCCGTCGCCCACAATATTCAGTTGCCCGTTCAGATCGTTCATCAAACGCACCGGGCCCAGATTGATACCCATGCGCAACGGCAGATGATCCTGATTCTCGCGGAGAGCAAGCGCCGCAAACATTGCGTCCTCCGGTGGTCCGAGGAAGGTCGCCGCGGCGCCATCACCGGTATCGAGCAGGATGCGGTCATTCTCC
>JBFKCU010000195.1:0-5720 GCA_041620115.1 Burkholderiales bacterium
CCGTTTACCGACGAGGCCACGCTCAACCTGACTTGCGACGTGGTTGAGCCGTCCGACGGCAAGGGCTACGACCGTGATCCGCGTTCGATTGCGAAGCGCGCGGAGGCTTATCTCAAATCCACCGGCATCGGTGATACCGCTTATTTCGGCCCGGAGCCCGAGTTCTTCGTGTTCGATTCGGTGACCTGGAAAATCGACATGTCCGGCGCAGCGGTCCGGATCAAGAGTTCCGAGGGTCCCTGGTCGTCGGAGGAAGAGAATGCCGGTGAGGGTGGCAACATGGGCCATCGTCCTGCGATCAAGGGCGGTTATTTCCCTGTGCCGCCAGTGGATTCGCTGCATGATATCCGTTCCGCCATGTGTCTGGCGCTCGAAGAGCAGGGCGTACCGGTCGAAGTGCACCACCACGAAGTGGCGGCGCCCGGCCAGTGCGAAATCGGCACGCTCTTCACCAGTCTGGTCAAACGCGCGGACTGGAACCAGATACTGAAATACACGGTGCACAATGTTGCGCATTCCTACGGCAAGACAGCGACATTCATGCCCAAGCCCGTGGTCGGCGACAATGGTTCAGGCATGCATGTGCACCAGTCGTTGTGGAAAGGCGGCCAGAACCTGTTCAGTGGCAATGGTTATGCCGGACTGTCCGAAACGGCGCTGTTTTACATCGGTGGTGTCATCAAGCATGCCCGCGCACTCAATGCCATCACCAATCCGGGTACCAATTCGTACAAGCGGCTGGTTCCCGGGTTTGAAGCCCCGATCAACCTCGCCTACTCTGCGAAGAACCGTTCTGCATCGGTACGCATTCCGCATGTCGCGAATCCCAAAGGGCGCCGGATCGAAGTGCGTTTCCCGGACCCGACTGCAAATCCTTACCTGGCATTCACTGCCCTGATGATGGCTGGCCTTGACGGCATCCAGAACAAGATTCATCCGGGTGACCCGATCGACAAGAATTTGTACGATCTGCCGCCGGAAGAAGCGAAAAAGGTGCCGACCGTCTGTTCGTCACTCGATATGGCGCTGGATAACCTCGACAAGGACCGCGAGTTCCTGACCCGCGGCGGCGTGTTCTCCAATGACATGATCGACGCGTATATCGCGCTGAAAATGGAAGAGGTCACCGCTTTCCGCATGACCACGCATCCGCTTGAGTTCCAGATGTATTACAGCCTTTGATCACCAAGGCTCGGGAAAAGGGCGGGCGTGTGCCCGTCCTTTTTTTTCGGGGTAGGGATCAAATCGGTGCAATTGCGAATTTTGCTTTACTGACATAGACTTATCGGGCAATCCTTCATGCTGCAAGTCAACCACACGGACAAAACTCCCGTTGGTAGGAATGCCAGCCTTTGCGCAAATCTGACCAAGGCGACCGATGCGATTTTTCATGATTTCACTGCTGTTCCTGTCGTCTGCCGGCCTGGTGCAGGCAGAGATATACGAGTGCATCGACAGCAGCGGCAACAAGCGCTTCACCAACGTCAAATCAGAAGCGGCGGGTTGCAAGCCGATGAATCTGCCGCCGGTCCCCAGCGTTCCGCCGCCGTCGAAAGCCGCCCCCAAGAACAGCGATGCCAAGGCGCCGGCCGCGGCATCAGGCAATTTTCCGAAAGTCGATGCGCCAACGCAGCAGCAGCGCGACGCCGAACGCCGCAGGATTCTGGAGCAGGAACTCGCGAACGAGCAGAAACTGCTCGACTTGGCAAAGAAAGAACTCGCGGAGCAGGAAAGCATCCGTCTGGGCAGCGAACGCAATTATCAGCGCGTGCTCGACCGGCTGGAGCCTTTCCAGAAGAAAGTGGCATTGCACGAAAGCAATATCGTCAACCTGCGCAAGGAATTGTCCACGCTGCGCTAGCGGCGCGTGGTTGCCGGAAAATTCGCCGGAAAATTTTCGCCGGAAGTTCTGTCCCGGCGATCGGCAACCGTATCTGTATTCCGCACCGCCGGCCATACTGGCCTGCTTCTTGCTCGTCTAATGAGTAACGCCCTGCACATCAATTCGGCAGTTCTGGCTGGACTGGACCTGCTCGCAACGGCAGTGGTGCTCATTGACGAGAAAGAAGCCGTGCTGCACATGAATTCCGCCGCGGAAAACCTGTTCGAAGCTTCGCATACCAGTGTGGCGGGGCTGACCTTGGCCCGGCTGCTGGGCGAGAACGACGTGCTTGCTGCCGCGATCAACTATGCGCGCACCAACAATTGCAGCTATACGGAACACGAACTCGACGTGGCGATTAACGGACGCGTGCGGCTGAACCTGGCATGTACGATCAGCCCGGCCGACCCCGGGGCGGATGCCACCGGAAACACGCTGCTGGAGTTCCGCCAGATCGACCAGCAGTTGCGGGTCGAACGCGAAGTACGTCTGCTGGAGCAGAGCGAAGCGCATCGTGACCTGATCCGCAACCTGGCCCATGAAATCAAGAATCCGCTGGGTGGCATCCGCGGCGCAGCGCAATTGCTGGACCGCGAGCTGGAGCGGCCGGGGCTGCACGAGTACACCCAGGTCATTATCAAGGAGTCGGACCGCTTGCAGGCACTGATGGACCGGCTGCTGACACCGCACCGGCTGCCGTTGCCCGGGCCGGTCAATATTCACGAGGTGCTTGAGCGGGTACGCAGCGTAATGCTCGCCGAATTCCCTGATATCGTGGTGCGCCGTGATTACGATACCAGCCTGCCGCTGCTGATCGGCGACCGCGAGCAGTTGATTCAGGCCATGCTCAACGTCGTGCGCAATGCGGCACAGGCGATGGGCGAGGCTCGCAACGGCGATTCCGGCAAGTCGGTGCCGCGCGGTGAAATACGCCTCAGAACGCGCATCGCACGGCAGGCGACGCTATCGCGGCGCCGTTACCGCCACGCGGTACAGATTGAAATCATCGACAATGGTCCCGGCATACCGGAAAACATGCGCGGTCGCGTATTCCAGCCGCTCGTATCGGGGCGCGAGGGCGGGAGCGGACTGGGGCTGACCATCGCGCACAATTTCATCACGCAGCATCACGGCGCGATTACCTTTGAAAGCGCCCCCGGGGAAACCCGTTTTGTGCTGCTGCTGCCGGTGGACGAACCGCAGCAGGCCTCAAGGGACGTCGGACATTGAACCGGATGCTGACGACCGCGATGCCCTTACATCTTACTGATTGCGAAACCAAATGAAACCTGTCTGGATCATAGACGACGATCGATCGATACGCTGGGTTTTTGAAAAGGCGCTGGCCCGCGAGAATATCGCGTTCAAGGCGTTTGCCTCGGCGCGGGAGGCGCTGGCAGCACTGGATGAGGAAACCCCGCAGGTCGTTGTCAGCGACATTCGCATGCCAGGTGAATCCGGCCTGGAGCTGCTGCAGCAGGCCAAGGCCCGCCATCCGTCATTGCCGGTCATCATCATGACGGCATATTCGGATCTGGAAAGCGCGGTCACCGCGTTCCAGGGCGGCGCTTATGAATATCTGCCGAAACCCTTTGACGTGGATCATGCGGTTGAACTGATCCGGCGCGCCATGGATGAAAGTGTGCGGCAGGATACGGCGGGAGATGTCAGCGAATCGGTCCCCGAAATCCTTGGCCAGGCGCCGGCGATGCAGGAAGTTTTTCGTGCCATCGGCCGCCTGTCGCAGTCCCATGCGACAGTCATGATCACCGGGGAGTCGGGTACCGGCAAGGAACTGGTGGCGAGTGCGTTGCATCGCCACAGCCCGCGGGCGGGACGACCGTTCATTGCGATCAACACGGCGGCGATACCCAAGGAACTGCTGGAGTCCGAGCTGTTCGGCCATGAGCGTGGCGCGTTCACCGGCGCGCAGAACATGCGCCGCGGGCGCTTCGAACAGGCGGAAGGCGGCACGCTGTTTCTCGATGAAATCGGCGATATGCCGCAGGAGCTGCAGACGCGGCTGCTGCGTGTGCTCTCCGACGGCAATTTCTACCGCGTGGGCGGACATCAGCCGATCAAGGCGAATGTACGGGTGATCGCGGCGACGCATCAGGATCTCGAGTCCCGGGTGAAGCAGGGACTGTTCCGCGAGGACCTGTTTCACCGCCTGAACGTGATCCGTTTACGGCTGCCGGCACTACGCGAACGGCGCGAGGATATCCCGTTGCTGGCGCGTTATTTTCTGCAGAAGAGTGCGCGGGATCTGGGCGTGGAATCAAAACGCTTTTCGGAGAGCGCGCTCAAGTACATTGCCACGCAGGATTTGCCGGGCAACGTGCGGCAGCTGGAAAACCTGTGTCACTGGCTGACCGTGATGGCGCCTGCGGCAACCATTGAAACCAAGGATCTGCCGCCTGAAATGCGCGCTGAATCCGTGCGCGCTGATACCGAAGACTGGGTCGTGGCGCTGGGACGTGAGGCGGAGTTGCGGCTGCATCGTGGCGAGACCGGCATCATGTCCGATCTGACGCATCAGTTTGAAAGGGCGTTGATCCTGAAGGCGCTGGCGCAGACCGGCGGCCGGCGCATTGAAGCAGCGCAGTTGCTGGGGCTGGGGCGCAATACACTGACGCGCAAGATTCAGGAACTGAAAATCGAATCCGGTCGTGGCGGTGCCGACACGTAGTATATTGGCCCGGGAGCGGTTTTTTCCGGAGAGATCGACGCAATGGCACGCTACGACTACGATCTGGTCACGATCGGCGGTGGATCCGGCGGCGTGCGCGCGAGCCGCATGTCTGCGGCGCATGGTGCCCGCGTCGCGCTGGTGGAGTCCGGTCCGCTGGGCGGGACCTGCGTCAATGTCGGCTGCATCCCGAAAAAACTGTTTTCCTACGCGGCACATTTTTCGGCCGATTTCAGTGACGCCCGTGGTTACGGCTGGTCGGTGCCGCAACCGCAGTTCGACTGGAACACCCTGCTCGCCAACAAAGACCGGGAGATTTCCCGGCTCAACGGCATCTATGCGCGGATCCTCGGCGATGCCGGGGTGAAGGTCATCGCCGGTCGCGCCCGCATTATTGATGCGCATACCGTGGGCGTCGGCGGGCAGATCCTGACCGCTGAACATGTGCTGGTGGCCACCGGCGGTCATGCGGTGAGGCCGGATATTCCCGGGGCCGAACTGGGCATCACTTCGGACGAGGCTTTTTATCTGGAGGCATTGCCGCGCAGCGCGGTGCTGGTCGGCGGTGGCTATATCGCCGTAGAGTTCGCATCGATCTTCCGCGGACTGGGTGTAGATACGACGCTAGTGCACCGGCGCGGACAGCTGCTACGCGGTTTCGACCACGATCTGGGTCGTGTATTGACCGAAGAGTTGGCCCGGCAGGGCATCCATCTGATGCTGGACGAGACGGTGCACGCGTTGGCGCGTGACGGTAAGGCTCTGCGCGTCACGCTGGGCTCGGGCACCAAGCTGACAACCGATTTGCTGATGTTTGCTACCGGGCGTCGCCCGAACGTGGAAGAGCTCGGACTGGCGGAGGTCGGCGTCGCGCTGAAGGCAAATGGCGCGGTCGAAGTCGATGAGTTTTATTGCAGTTCGGTGCCGTCCATACATGCCATCGGCGATGTGATCGACCGGGTCCAGCTGACGCCGGTGGCGATCGCGGAAGGCATGTGTCTGGCGCGTACCCTGTTCAAGGGCGAGCCTAAAGCGCTGGATTACCGCAATATCGCCACGGCCGTTTTCAGCCATCCCCATGTCGGCACCGTCGGGTTGACCGAAGCCGAGGCGCGCGCGCAGTTTTCAGCGGTCGATATTTATCAGACC
>JBFKCU010000196.1:0-5715 GCA_041620115.1 Burkholderiales bacterium
GCTGCGCGAGTTCGCCGGATTGGTGAGGATCGCGACATCCGCACGTCCTGCCAGCAACCAGTCGTAGAGCTGGTTGCTGAAACCCTCGACGACTTTAAGGCTGATCTGCGGGCACTGGCGGCGCATGCGTTCCACCATTCCGGGCAACAGCAGCGGCCCCGTCGTTGGCGACACGCCGACGATGACCTGTCCCTGGGCCGCCGCGCTGCTGCTGCGCAACTCATCCTGCGCCCTGCCCAGCTCGCGCAGGATGCGCTGACAATGGTCGAGAAACTGCCGACCGGATGTGGTCAGGCGCACCCCCCGCGGCATGCGCACCATCAGCGCGACCCCGAGTTCCTTCTCCAGCACACGGATGTGACGTGACAAGGCCGGCTGGGCTACGCGCAGATGCTGGGCCGCGCGCGTCATGCTGCCGAGCTCGGCGATCTGGACAAAATAGCGGATGCCGCGCAAATCCATGTTCAGTGTGCCCCTGCAGGGCGATAACCGGTTGAGATAACAAAGCGGCATGTATAGCCGCCACCACCTAAACGCCGGCCCGCGCAGTGCCGACAACCATTTACAGAGCAGGAATTGCTGCGCTGCGACAAAAATCCCGGGCCGAAGGCCGACAGTCTACCCATAACAATTTGTTATGTCACCCGCACTGATTCGGTATTTGTCGTGCTGCATGCATGTCGCTACTATTCGGGAACCCATGCGGCATGCCCTGCGGCATCTGTACCGCAGTGCGCATCCTGCGCACACGGATTCGAGGAGCTTAAACAGTGAAACCCATCAATGTAGGCATTATCGGCGTCGGCTGGTGCGGTGGCATCCGTGCGGAAACCTGCGCGCTGAACCCCGCAGTCAACGACCTGCACCTGGTCGAAACCAAACCCGAACGCCTGGCCGAGATGGCCAAAGCCACCAATGCCAAGAGCGCATTGACCGATTACCGCCAGTTGCTTGATCAGGTCAAGGATCTCGACGCCGTAATGATTTCGGCGACCCCGGAGGCGCTGCACTACCCCATGGCGCGTGACTGCCTCGAAGCGGGCCTGCATGTGTTCATGGAAAAACCGATTGCCGTGGAAATGCACGAAGCCGACGAGCTGATCGCGATCGCCAAACGCAAGAACGTCAAATTCACCATCGGTTATTCACAGCGCTTCAATCCCAAGTATGCGTACGTCAAGAAATGCCTGGACAACGGGAGCATCGGCAAACCCGTCAGCGCGCTGGTCAGCCGCCACATCCAGCGCAGCCTGGGCGCCAAGATCACCGGCCGCAGCAAGCTGTCGCCGGCGGCCATGGAAGCCACCCATGACCTCGACTTCATCCTGTGGTGCCTCGCCCCGGCCAAACCGATCCGCGTGTATTCACAACTGAACTACGGGGCGATGCGCGCCGCGAGCGGCCGCGACGTGCCCGACAATCAGTGGATCACTGTGACCATGGACAGCGGCATGTCCTTCGTCATCGGCGCCGGCTGGAGCCTGCCGATCGGATATCCGAACGCGTGCCAGACCTGGATCGAGATGATCGGGACCGACGGCGCGCTGTTCTGCGACGACACCCACCGCGATGTCATCCTCAATACGGTCAAGAACGGCATGCAACTGCCGATGTCGTCAATGCCGGGCGAGCGCGTCGACCACGCCTTTGCCGGACCGATGCACGCGGAAACCGTGCACTTCATCGAGGCCGTGGTCTGCGACCGTCCGGTACTGGTCACCGGCGAGGAAGCGCGCAATGTGATGGAGGTCTATGTTGCTGCGGACATTTCGGCCGAGCGCAACGAGCCGGTCAACCTGCCGCTGCCCGAATCACGGCCGCTGGCCGCCGCGGGAGGCCAGCGGTGAAGAAAGATCTGAAGAAAATCGGCCTCGCCATCATCGGCGCCGGCCGTGTCGGCCTGATCCGCGCCGAACTCGCGGCGCGTCATCCTTCGGTGGGCTGGATCGGCATCGCCGAACTCAATCCCGAGCGCGGCGAAATCGTGCGCGAGAAATGCGGCGGCGATTTTGTCACCACGGATTTCCGCGAACTGCTGGCGCGCCCCGAGGTGAATGCGGTCGCCGTGTGCACCGACGAACATCTGCATGTGGATCCGGTCCTCATGGCCGCCGAGCGCAAGCTGCCGATGCTGATCGAAAAACCGCTGGCCACCGACCTCGGTGAATCAGCGCAGACGCTGGCCGCGATCGAAAAGTCCGGTGTCGATGCGGTGATCGGCTACACCCAGCGTTTCCGCCGCCGCTGGCTCGTGGCCAAGGAAAAGGTGCGCACCGGCTCGCTCGGCGAAGTCACGATGGTAACCTCGCGCGCGTTCATGAACCGCCTGGTGGCGATCGACAACTACAAGCGCAGCGACAACCGTTCTGAAGTCACGCCCATGGTTATCTCCGGCACGCACGCGCTCGACGTCGTGATGTGGCTGATGGAAGCCAAGAAACCGGTCGAAGTGTATGCGCGCTCGGTCAACAAGGCGCTGGGCCCGACCTGGCAGGGCGTGGACGGCACCGGCTACACCATCAGCTTTGACGACGGCGCGATCTACCACGGCGTCATATCCTGGGCGCTGCCCGAAGTCTGGCCCGGCGCGGTATACAGCCTCGAAGTCGGCGCGGTCGGCACCGAAGGCGTGCTCACCATCGACGACACCCACCGCGACATCGTGCTCGCGACCAACCTGATCCAGGGCGAAGGTTATGCGCCGGACAAGCGCCGCCATGTCGATTTTCTGACCAGTTACCCGGTCGGCGACATGGCACTGGGCGAGTTGCGCGGACCGATGCGCGAGGAAACGAACTCCTGGCTGAACCGCGTTTCCCTCGGTGTGCCGACGCAACACGCCACCGCCGCCGAAGGACATAACCGCTTGATGCTGACCAAAGCCATCGATTTGTCGGCAAAGCTGAAACGCCCGGTCAAGCTGCCTATTTCCCCTGAGGATGAGAAGAGAACGGTTTGAACATATAAAGCAATTAAACAACAGCAGCTCTACCACCGGAGGTTGTCATGATCGGAAACACATTAAGCAAAGGCATGATATGCAGTTGTTTTGTGGGACTGGTAATGGTTACTACGAGCGCTGCAGCAAATCCGTTTCCAACCAAACCCGTGCGCCTGATGGTGCCCTATGCGCCAGGCGGCGCCACTGACATCACGGCGCGCCAGCTTGCTGAAGGCCTGACCAAAGCCTGGGGACAGCAGGTCATCGTGGACAATCGTCCGGGCGCCTCCGGAAACATTGCTCTTGAAACCGCGGCTCGCGCGACTCCCGACGGCTACACCCTGTTTGTCGGCAATGTTTCGACCAACGCCATCAACGAAACGACTTTTGCCAAGACGCTCAAATTCAAACCCTCGCGCGACCTGACCGGCGTCACCAATCTGATCGAGTTGCCGCACCTGTGGGTAGCCAGCACCTCTACTCCCGGCAGCAACCTCAAAGAGTTTGTGCAGCAAATCAAAGCCTCCAATACGCGTTTCAACTATGCTTCGGCCGGCATTGGCTCTTACCCCCATCTCGATGCCGTGGTCTTGTTGAAAACGGCTGGCCTGCAGGCCACCCACGTTCCTTACAAAGGCGGTGCTGGCCAGATGATTCCGGCCATCATGGGCAATGAAGTGCAGTTCATGCTGATGAACATGGCTTCCTCGCTTGCCCATATCAAGGCTGGACGCATCAAGGCGCTGGCGGTGACCACTGCCGAACGCCACGCCGAGCTTCCCAATGTGCCTACCACCGCGGAAATGGGTTACGCGGGCATGGGCACCAATGCCTGGAACGGATTGTTCGCGCCAGCCAAGGTTCCCAAGGCCACTCTCAACGGCATCCATGCTGACGTGTTCAAAGTCATGGAGTCAGCGGAAATGAAAGCCTCTTTGGGCAAGCGCTTCATGAGCGTGGTAGTCAACAAGACCCCGGGCGAGTTCAATGATTTCGTTCGCGCCGAGGTCAAGAAGTGGGGACAGATCGTGATTGACAACAACATCACGGTCGAATAACAACTGGGGGCCGCCACAAAATGAAGAATGTTTCACAGCCAAAATACAAGATGGTCGTCGAGAAGGATGTCGAGATCACGCTGCGTGATGGCGTGCGCTTGCGGGCAGACGTGTTCCGCCCCAAAGGCAGGGGCAGGTTTCCGGCGATCATCAACCTCGGTCCCTACAAAAAAGACAAAGTATGGATTCCCCCGCCTGATCTCGAGGAAAAAGCCAATCCCTACATGAACTGGGAAGCAGTGAATCCGCTATGGTGGGTTCCGCGCGGCTACAGCTGCGTGCGCGTGGATACCCGCGGCTCCGGCAACTCGCCTGGAGAAACCGACCCCTTCTCCCAGCAGGAAGCGGTGGATTACTACGACTCCATCGAATGGACCGCGAAGCAGCCGTGGTGCAATGGCAACGTCGGTGCCAGCGGCATTTCCTATTTTGCGATGACCCAATGGCTGGTCGCCAACCTGCAACCGCCCTCGCTGAAGGCGATGATCCCCTGGGAAGGCGCGGCCGACATGTATCGTGATATGGCCTTTCACGGTGGCCTGTTCTGCTTCGGTTTCGTCACCAACTGGTACAACAACCACATGGCGCATCACCTGCTCGGCCGCCGCGAGCAGCCGAGCCCGGATGCCTTTTCCAAGAACTGGCTGTGGCAATGGATGCGCAACAGTCTTGATACCGGATGGTGGCGCGGCCGGCAGCCGGAATGGGACAAGATCAAAGTGCCGTTCTACAGCGCCGGTAACTGGAGCGGCATGGGACTGCACCTGCGCGGCAACACCGAAGGCTTTGTGCGCGCCGCATCCAAACACAAGAAACTGCGTATACATGCCGGCACGCATTACCATCCCTTCTATGCCGAAGAAGCGCGCATGGACCAGTTGCGCTTTCTGGATTACTGGCTGAAGGGCATAGACACCGGCATCATGAAGGAGCCGCCGGTCAAACTGCTGATCCGCACGGGCGGCGGCGGTCCCTACACGACCTGGCGCCATGAAAAAGAATGGCCGCTCAAGCGCACGCGCTGGACGAAGTTTTATCTGCAGCCCGCGAAGTCCGGGGACGGCACCCGCAAGAATGTGGAAGGCACGCTGAAAACGGGTGCTCCAAAGTCCTCCGGCAAGCTGACCTATTCCACGTCCGTGATGACCAAAGCCGGCGTGGCATCGGCATCATGGACATCCACCGCCGTAGGCGATCTTGGCCGCCTGGGGATTTCCTTCGAAACCGCACCCTTGACGGAAGATACCGAGGTCACGGGACCGGTCAACCTCGTGCTATGGGTATCGAGCACTGCCGAAGACATGGATATTTACGCAACCATCCGCAATATTGATGCCGACGGCAATGATGTCTGGGAAGTGGGCCAGCAACAGCAGCAGGTGCCGGTAGCCAAGGGCTGGCAGCGCGTTTCCCACCGCAAACTGGATCCCAAACTGTCCAAACCCTACCGTCCGTACCATGTTCATGACGAACGGCAATGGCTCAAACCCGGAGAAATGGTCCAGGTACAGGTTGAAATCTGGCCAACCTGCATGGTCTTCAAAAAAGGCCATCGGATCAGGCTCGACATCCAGCCTCGCGACGGCGCCGGTAGCGCGCCCTACACGCATTATCATGGCGACTACAATGCAGGCGGAAAGAACTCCGTATTCACCGGCAGCAAGCATGCGTCTTACTTGTTGCTGCCGATTATCCCCTCCGGAAAACAAGCCACCC
>JBFKCU010000197.1:0-5712 GCA_041620115.1 Burkholderiales bacterium
GCCATGGATTCCTTGCCCAGTTTGACCGAGATGTCGAACATGCCGGGCAATGCGGCCGCCTCGAAGTTGCGCAGCCCGAGCAGGCTGAACGGGCCCATGGTCATGGTATTGGCGATGAGCTTGGTCCACTTGGCGCCGTAGATGTTGTTGGTCACGTCGCAGCGCCCGACTTTGCCCATGATCGCTGCAATCTCCTTCACCCGTGGCGTGTAGGTGCCGTCGAGCTCGCCGACGGTGAACCACGATCCCTTGCGCGTGGTGTTGCGCTGGATCTGCCCGGGCGTGAACAGCTCCGCCTGCAGTTCCACCACGCAGCCGATGACGCGCTCGCGGCCGATGATCTCGGCGATAGCATCGTCGTTCATGCCGTTCTGCGTGCCGACCACGATGCCGTCCTGTTTTACATAGCGCTTGATGAATTCGGCGAGCCAGCGGGTATCGTTGGACTTGGCCGCGAGGAACACGATATCGAACATGAGGTTTGCGGCGGCCATGTCGCACAGGTTGAAGGCTTTTACCGGCACCTGGAACTGGGACGTCTTGAACTGCACCTGCAGCCCGTTGGTTTTCATGGCCCTGACGTGCGCTGGCCACTGATCGATCAGCGCGACGTCATGACCCGCGTGGGTCAGGTCCGCGCCGATGCTGCTGCCGATGGCGCCGACGCCGAGCACTGCAATTTTTTTCGTCATGGTCGATCCGTAGTTTTGTGGCAGGGATGATCAGGTCTTGCACTGTGCGGCCAGCGCCAGCAGCTCGCGCGGGTCGTGGTTCTCGATGTCGAGCGCGATCTTCGCAATGGCATCAACCGGCGCGGCCGGCAGAATGCCGCGGATTTTCTCGGTGACACCTGCGGCATCGACCGGATTGTCGATCGAACCGGTGGGGTTGAGGATGTCCGCGCGCACCCACTGTCCGTCTTTTTCCGCGGCCACCCAACCAGCAAAATGTTTCGGATACAGCTTGTCGAGCTCGGGGTCGTGTTCGCAGTCGAGCTGCGCCGCGAGTCTGACCAGCGCCGGGTCGGCCATGCGCTCGGCGGTGAACTGCGGCGGCAGCACCTGGCCGTCGGCCAGTGCTGCGGCAATCACGTAACGCAGGCTCATCTGCGCATTGAGCGCGCTGCCCGGTGCATAGTCGAAGCCGCACTGCACGTCAACTACGTTCGACAGTCCGACTTTGACGCGGCGTTTCATGTCCCACGGCGCGCCGATTTTCCTGCGCACCTCGAGTGCGGCGTCAATGTAAGCGTGTGTGCTGCCGCAGCAGGAGTAGGGCTTGATTGAATTGGTATCGGTGTGCCAGACGCGGCCGAGGTCGCGCGTGAGCTGTGTGACGTCGCTGTCATCCGAATGCGCTTTCAGCACGCCGCCGTCCTCGTACTCGTAGATCTGCGTCGGCCCGGTATAGCCCATTGCCGCGAGTTCAGCGGCCAGCACGCCGGAATGCACGGCCTTGCCGGCATGGAACCGTTTGCTCATGGTGCCATCGGCGTTGAATGCCCAGGTGCCCGCGCCCTGGGTGCCGGCGAGACCCAGCGCCCACGCGGTGCGCTCGGCATCGAGCTTGAGCAGCGAGGCGCAGGTCGCCGCGGCCGCGAAGGGGCCGTAAATGCCGGTGATGTGCCAGCCGCGCAACCGCGTTGCCGACGGATTTGACGCGAGGCTGGAGCGGATCATGGTTTCGTAACCGGCGGCGATGGCGGTGACGATGGCGCGGCCGTCGGCCTTGAGTTTCTCCGCCATTGCCAGCGCCGCAGGCACCGCGATTGCGCCGGCATGCAATTTGGCGTTGTGGTAATCGTCGAGCTCGAAGGCATGTGCGGCCGAGCCGTTGACCATGGCTGCATCGGCGACGCGCAGCGACGGCGTTTTGTCACCCCACACCGTGGCGTCACCGTTGCCGGCGCCGCCGGCGCGCGCCCACTCGAGCAGCATCCGGGCCCAAGGTGTTCCGAAACCGTAGATGCCGCAGCCCAGCGTGTCGAGGATCGCAATGCGTACGACTTCGCGCGTGCGTTGCGGGATGTCTGCGTATCTGAGGCCGCTGATCCAGCCGGCCAGTTCGCGGGTGGGGGCGCGCGCAGCCGCGGCGCGACGATCATCGTTCATGGTGAATTCCTCTTGCGTGCCTGCGGGCAGTTTACCTCAGCGCGTTGAATGCGCGCAGGGAATTGATGCTTTGAGTCCATATGTTAAGAGGCATTGCGTCCCGGTTTTCTTGACATGATTTTTATCTGCCGCGCATACTGAATTGCGCGATGTAAGGCACGCGTTGCTAGTGTGAAAATTTCGCAATCATCGGTGCCAGCGTTCAATTGATGTGAGGAGGAGTCTAAATAATGGATTACGACGTCATAGTGGTTGGTGGTGGCAATGCCGCCTGTGCCGCAGCAGTGTCGGCGCGGGAAAACGGCGCCAAGAAAGTGCTGCTGCTGGAAAAGGCGCCCAAAGCGCAGCGCGGCGGCAACACCCATTTCAGCGGCGCGATTTTCCGCTTTGTCTTCAACCATGCTGACGAGATCGACCGCTTCGTGCCGGATGTCGAAGACGAGTATCCGGGGTTTCACGCCGGCGTGCCGGTGTATCCGCACGAGGCGTTCCGCGAGGACCTGATGCGCGTCACCGACGGTCGCAGCGATCCGGAGCTGTCGAAGCTGATGATCGACGAATCCTACGACACCACCTGCTGGTTGCAGGATGTGGGCAAACACCATTTCGAGCTGGCCAAGTCAGTGATGGGCATCAAAGTCGGCGACAAGATCAAATGGCCCAAGGGGGCCATCGTGCGCACGGTGCATGAAGGCGTGGGCCTGTCGAAGCAGTGGTTTCAGACCTGCGAAAACATGGGCGTGGAAATCCGTTACGAAGCCCATGTGCTCGACCTCGCGCTCGACGGACAGGGTGCGGTGCGCGGCGTCAAGGTGCGCGGCGAAAAGGGATTGCAGACGATCAAGGCCGCGGCAGTGGTGCTCGCAAGCGGCGGCTTTGAGACCAACCCTGCGTGGCGCACGCATTACCTCGGCCAGGAATGGGGCCACGCCAAGGTGCGCGGCTCGAATTTCAATTACGGTGACGGCCTGCGCATGGCGATCGAAGCGGGCGCCATGCCCTGGGGCCACTGGGGTGGCTGCCATGCCACGCCCATCGTCGCCGACGCGCCCGACTACGGCAAGCGCGATCTGACCGACAAGACCAATCGCCTGTCGTATCCGTATGGCGTGATGATCAATGTCGAGGGCAAGCGCTGGATCGATGAAGCGCCGGACTTCCAGTCATTCACCTACGCGAAGTACGGCGGCCTGATCCTGAAGCAGCCGAAGAGCCTCGTCTACCAGATCTTCGATGCCAAGACCATGCACCTGCTGGAGCCGCGTTATTCCAGCAGCGAGCCGTTCCGCGCCGACACGCTCGAGGGACTGGTCAAGCAGCTGAAGGTTGACCACGTGCAGGCGATGAAAACGCTCAATGAGTACAACGCTGCCTGCGGCCATGGCGGGCCGTTCAATGCCGCGGTGCTCGACGGCCTGCATACCGAAGGCATCACTCCGCCGAAAACGAACTGGGCGCAGAAGCTCGATACGCCGCCGTATGTGTCGTGGCCGGTCACCGGCGGCATCACCTTCACTTTCGGCGGACTCAAAATCAACACCGACGCACAGGTGATTTCCACCGGCTGGAAACCGATTCCCGGCCTCTACACCTGCGGCGAAATGGTCGGGGGGTTGTTTCATTACAACTACCCGCTGGGTACGGGGCTGATGTCGGGTGCCGTGTTCGGCCGCATTGCGGGGCGCAGCGCCGCGCGCGAGGCCCGGGCATCGGCTGGCAGGCGCGCGGGCAAACCTGTCGCGAAAACCGCGGCGAAGAAGGCCCCTGCAAAAAAAGCCGCAAAGAAGAAATGATCGGGGTGGCGCGGGCGTTTCCCGCCTCGCATCGGAAACCATGACGTGGGGCTGACCCGGGACATCTGCAGCATCATCCATGCGACCGACCGCAGGTCGCTGGACGACGAGTGCATACGGCGCGTCAGGACGGCGATCAAGGATGGTGTTGCGGTCGCGCTGGCGGGCAGCCGCCAGCCGCCGGTGAAAATCGTGACCGGACACCTGCGGTCGCTCGGTGGCCTGCCGCAGGCGTCCATCTGGGGCGGCAGCAGGAAGGCGTCAGTGGTGCAGGCGGCCTATGTCAATTCGGTGGCGACGCATGTGCTGGATTTCGAGCCGATGTGGAGCCCGCCCACGCATGCGGTCTCGCCCACGGTACCGGTGGCCTTTGCGCTGGCTGAGTGGCTGCAGTTGAGCGGCGTGCAGGTGATTGTCGCTGTGGCCAAGGGACTGGAGATCCAGGGGCGTCTGCAATATGCGGGTGACCAGTACGTGCCGGAGGACCTGAAGTTTCATCCGCCAGGTGTCGCCGGTGTCATCGGCAGCGCCGTGGTTGCGGCCGACCTGCTCGGGCTTGATGCGTTGACCCTGCAGCACGCGATCGGCATTGCGGCGTCGCGCGCGGGTGCGCTGCTCGCCAATGTGGGATCGATGGTCAAGGCGACTCACTGCGGTACCGCGGCGGCGGCGGGGCTGGATGCCGCGCTGCTCGCCAAACAGGGGTTCACCGCGAACCCGGATGTGCTCGAGGCGCCCCGGGGTTTCATCGACACCTACTATCCGGGGCAATTTGACGAACAGCGCCTGCTCGACTACGGCAAACCCTGGCGCGTGGTCGATCCCGGCCTCGCGATCAAACTGTTTCCGTCGCAGTTCGGCACGCATTACGGCATCACCGCCGGGCTGGAACTGCATCGTGCGCTGCAGGGCCGCAGCGGCATCCGCCGCGTGCGCATGGTATCGCCGGTGATGAAATACGTGAACCGCCCGCAACCGGCAACGGGTCTCGACGGGAAATTCAGCCTGCAGTACACCACGGCCGCTGCGCTGCTCGACGGTGCGGTCAGGATAGACACGTTTACCGATGAGCGGCGCTTCCGCCCGGACATCGTCGGGTTGCTGGACAAATTCGAACTGCAGCAGGATGCGACCATTCCCGGCGATTTTCATGCGATGCACGTTACAGTGGAAGCCGAACTGGAGGATGGCACCCGTCATACGGCAATATGCCGCGGCCCGCGCGGATCCTGGGGAGTGCCGATGGACGAGCGCGACCATCAGGCCAAGCTCGATGACTGCCTGCAGCATGGGCTGCCGGGGAAAAACGGGGTGGCACTGCTCGAACGGTTGAGTCGGCTTGATGAACTCGATGCACGGGAGTTTCAGGCGGTGGTGAAGTTGATGTCGGCAGAGCAGGCGGCGCGGCGTCCGGTGCGGCAACCTAAGGGAATACCGGTGAAAAAAGCGGTTGCGAAAGCGGCAAAAAAGAAGTAGTTGTTTTCATTGGGAAAACGCCTGGGGGCCCACGTCTCGCGGCCGGTGTTCGACGTCGATTGCCAATACGGTTTACATTGGCTGCCTTAATCGAGGAGGAGTGTATCCATGACGACGACGGACATTACCGGTCAACTGGCGAAATACATGGTGGCCGCACGCACGCGGCGCCTCGCGCCCGGCGTGGCGCAGGACGCGCGGCACCGCATCCTCGATTCGATCGCAGCGATGGTGTCGGGCGCGCACCTGAAACCGGGTGCGATGGCGATCAAATTCGCGCGCGCGCAGGGCGGTGTCGCCGAAGCGACGGTGGCCACGACCAACATTCGCAC
>JBFKCU010000198.1:0-5660 GCA_041620115.1 Burkholderiales bacterium
CCACCGAGTAACCGAGCTGGATGCCGATGCCCTTGTCGTTCGATCCGCGGTCGTAGAAGGGCTCATTGAGGTGCTGCCAGATCTTCTTGCCGAAGTCGGCGGGAGTCGGGAACGTGGACTTCTGTCCCGTAGCCGCCGCCTTGCCCACCAGCGCAGCGTATTCGGCATCCACCGTCTGCACCGCGGCTTTCGGCAACGTCAGCGCGTGCCACACGCCGATCAGCAGCAGGAACACGATCAGCGACAGCAGCGGCGCACGCCACCTCATGAGTCCGTTCATGTCAAAGGCCTCCGGTCACGCCGTATTCTTGATCGCGAAGCTGGCGAGGTAGGCCTCGGGTTTGGCCGGATCGAATTCCTTGCCCATCACCGCAAACTTCTTGGTGGTAGCGGTCGGGGCCTTCAGGCCGACTTCCTTCATCAGCTTCGCCGCATCGGTCGCCAAAAACACTTCGCGCGCGACCTTGGCGTAGTCGACATTGCCCTTCAACTGACCCCAACGTTGCATCTGCGTGAGGATCCACACCGCAAACGAGTGCCACGGAAACGGATCAAAATCGATGCGGTTGGGCTCCTTGCGGATATTGCCCAGGCCGTCGGCAAAAGTGCCGGTCAGCACCTGCTCGACCACGGTCACCGGCTGGTTCAGGTAGTTCGCCGGCGCGATGGCTTCGGCAATCTGCTTGCGGTTCTCCTGCTTTGATGCGAACGCGGTCGCCTCCATGATCGCCTTGAGCAGCGCACGATAGGTGTTCGGCATCGTGGTGACGAATTCCTTGCTCGCCGCAAACGCGCAGCACGGGTGGCCGTCCCAGATATCCTTGGTCAGCGTGTGGATGTAACCGACGCCGTCGTACACCGCGCGCTGATTCACCGGGTCGGGCGCGAGGAAACCGTCGATATTGTCCGCGCGCAGATTGGCCACCATCTCCGGCGGCGGCACCGAACGGATCTGCACATCCCGGTCCGGATCCAGGCCGTGCTCAGCAAGGAAATAGCGCAGCAGGTAGTTGTGCATGGAGTAATCGAAGGGCACGGCGAACTTGAAACCCTTCCACGATTTCGGATCCTTCCTGTCCTTGTGCTTGATCGCCAGCGTGATCGCCTGGCCGTTGATGTTTTCCACGGCCGGCATGGTGTACGGCAGCGCATTCGCACCCACGCCCAGCGTGATCGCCAGCGGCATCGGTGACAGCATGTGTGCCGCGTCATATTCCTTGTTGATGGTCTTGTCGCGGACCACGGCCCAGCCGGCGGTTTTGACCACCTCGACATTCAGGCCCTGACGCGCGTAAAAGCCCATGGGCTGCGACATGATGATCGGCGTCGCGCAGGTTATGGGAATGAACCCGACTTTCAGCGAAGTCTTCTCGAGCTTGCCGCCCTGCGCAAAAGCCTCCTTGGCCATGCCCAGCGGAAAGAATGTGGAGATCGCGGCCATGGCCGTGCTGGCACCCACGGCATTCAGGAAGCGCCGGCGGGTCGCATCGTGGGGAAACAGCGCGCGCATGACCGCGGCTTCCACCACGCGGTTGCCCAGCGCTTCGCTGTCGGCGGTCTGCCCGGCAAGGTCGGCCCGATGCGCGGCTTCATCGTGATGCCGGCCGCAGGAGCAGCCGCGGGTCAATGACGTGCCGGGGTCGAATGGGTCCTTGAATGCTGACATGTCCGTTCTCCTGAAATGTTTTGTGGTCCTGTAAGCGGTATTGCAGCAACCGTGCCAACCCGAACCGGGTCGCCGGAAAAGTATTGCAAGCAATTGTTTCTTAATAGAAATAATCCGGGTACGGTCGCGCATGGCCGTTGACCACGGGCGCAAATCCGGGGCCTTCGGCAGCCGCGCATGCCACACAACGGTGCGGTTGCGCACCGTTAGCGGGACGGATGCACCATCACGGCGCAATGGCCGGGGCAACACCGGCGTCAGGCTAAAATCCGCCCATGCCACTACCACTACTTCTATCAGCCAGGATCGGCGTGCTGCTCAGCGTCATTGCGCTCGGCAGCTGTGCGGTGAATCCGGTCAGCGGCACGCCCAACTTCGTGACCATGTCCGAAGCGCAGGAGATCAGCATCGGCCGCAGCGAAGACAAAAAAGTGCGCGAGCAGTACGGCGTCTACGACGATCCTGCGCTGCAGCGCTACGTCAACGACATCGGCCAGCGCCTGGCCAAAGCCAGCCACCGCGGCGGACTCCAGTATCAGTTTCTGGTCGTCGACTCGCCGCAGATCAATGCCTTCGCCCTGCCCGGCGGCTATATCTATATCACCCGCGGCATCCTCGCCTATCTGAACTCCGAGGCCGAACTGGCCGCAGTCCTTGGCCATGAAATCGGCCATGTGACCGCCCGCCATTCGGTGCAGCAGATTTCGGCAACCACCGCGGCCAACCTCGGCGCATCGATCTTGCAGATCTTTGTGCCGCAGGTACGCAATTCGGCAGGTGACCTGCTGATCAATACTGTGGGCGGTGCATTGCTGTCGGGTTACGGCCGTGAACACGAACTCGAAGCCGACCGCCTCGGCGCTGAATATCTGGCCCGCACCGGCTATGACCCGCAGGCCATGATCAAGGTGGTCGGGGTGTTGAAGAACCAGGAACTGTTCGACGCCGAAGTGGCCAAGGCTGAAGGACGCGAGCCGCGCGCCTATCACGGCCTGTTCGCCTCCCACCCCGACAACGACACGCGCTTGCAGGAAGTCGTCCGTGAAGCAGCGCACGTCAAAGGCACGGATAATCGCATCAACCAGGAAGCCTTCATGCAGCACATCGACCGCATGGTGTACGCCGACAGTCCGGCGCAGGGCATTGTGCGCAACAATGTGCTCTACCATGAGGAGTTGGGACTGACCGTCAGGTTCCCCGCAGGCTGGCGCGTGCAGAATGCGACGCAGAACGTGGCCGCACTGAGCCCGGACGGTAATGCGCTGATCGACCTGCGCAGCGCCGGCCGCGCCGAGGGCACACCCGCCGGCGTGCTGCGCAAACTGCTGAAGCTCGGCAGCGGCAGTGAAGTGACACCTACCACCATCGGCGGGCTCCCCGCGGCAGTCACCGCACTCACGCTGTCCGGAAAACCGACGCGCATTGCGGTTGTATTCCTCGGCAAGAACGCCTACGCGATCGGCCTGCAGGCGAAATCGGCAGCGGCATTGCGCCAGCACGAAGCCGCGATGAATGAGAGCATGAACAGTTTTCATGAAATCACCGCGCAGGAACGCGCCCTGGCCAGACCCATGCGCGTGCGCATCATCACAGCGCGCGCCGGAATGACGTTCGCAGAACTCGCACGCACGTCACCGCTGGGCCGCTTTGCCGAGGGTCATCTGCGCGTCATCAACGGGCTCTACCCCAAGGGTGAGCCGGTGGCGGGCCAGGCGTTGAAGATCGTCGAGTGAGCCGCGTTGCCGCGTTCACCGCAACGAAAATTAAGATTCCGTGCGGTCACAGTCGCAGCAGATGCGATAATCGCCCGCTATAACAACAACGAGAGCCGAACGTGAATGTTGCGCTGCGTCCCCTGCTGATCGCCCTGCTTTGTCTGGCCTGGCTGCTGCCGGGGCTGGTCGCGCATGATCCGTGGAAGCCCGACGAGGCCTACACCTTCGGCGCTGTCTACGAAATCCTGCAGGGCAGTGGCTGGGTCATCCCGCGGATCGCCGGCGAACCCTTCATGGACAAGCCGCCGCTGTTCTATCTCAGCGCAGCGGCCAGTGCGCTGGTGTTTTCACCGATCCTGCCATTGCATGACGGCGCACGGCTCATCGCCGGCTTCTACATCGGACTGGCGCTGCTGTTCACGGCCCTCGCCTCGCGCGAACTACACGGCGCACACCGCGGACTGCCCGCGGTACTGCTGCTGCTCGGCAGCCTGGGTCTGGTGGTGCGCGGCCACCAGCTGATTGTCGATACCGCAGCACTCGCCGGGTTTGCGATGGCCTATTACGGTACAGCACTGGCATTGCGGCGCGCACTTCCCGGTGGTTTCTGGCTCGGCACCGCATGCGGACTGGTATTCATGACCCAGGGCATACCCGAAGCCGTCATGATCGGAGTGATTGCCGCACTGCTGCCGCTGGCCAGTCCCCGCTGGCGCAGCAAGGCGTATGCGGCCGCCGCAGGCATTGCGCTGCTCGCAGCGCTGCCGTGGCTGGTGATCTGGCCCGTCTTGCTTTATCAGCGCGACGCGGCACTCTTCGAGGCCTGGCTCACCGCCGAAAACCTTGCCCGCTTCTTCGGCACCCGCGACATGCTCGCCGGCCTGGGTTACTACCTGCGCACGCTGCCCTGGTACGCCTTCCCGGTCTGGCCACTGGCACTGTGGGCACTATGGCGCGCACGGCGCATGCGACAGATCAACACTCACCAGGTGATACTGCCGGCGCTGGGTTTCATGGTCACGCTGCTGATGCTGGGCAGCGCAGCGGAATCACGCGAGCTCTACGCCCTGCCGCTGCTGGTACCGCTGGTACTGCTTGCGGTGCCCGGCGTGGAACCGCTCCGGCGCGGCGCGGCCTATGGCTGGCTCTGGTTCAGCGTCATGGCCTTCAGCTTTTTCCTCATCGTCGGCTGGTTCTACTGGATCGCACTGGAACTGGGTGTGCCGGCGCGCCTGCACAATCACCTGCACACGCTGCGGCCCGGCTACGATTTCGGCTTCCGCTGGCTGCCGTTCCTGCTCGGCCTCGTCTACACCACCGCGTGGATCACGCTGCTGGTGAAAATCAAACGCAGCGCCGAGCGCCCGCTGATCATCTGGGCCGGCGGCCTGACTGCCGTCTGGGGGCTGATGGCGACGCTGTTCATCGGCTGGGCGGACACGACCAAGAGTTACCGCACCATGATCGCCGACATGGGGCGTGCGATGCCCAAACAATATCAGTGTTTTGCCAGCCGTGATCTGGGCGAGGCACAGCGTGCGATGCTGCATTATTTCGCCGGCATCCGTAGCGAGCGTGTCGAGGTCAAGCCGTCGGCGTTCGCCTGCGACCTGCTACTCGCTCAAGGCCGCCCGCTGGATGAACTGGTGATGGCGCCGGAGTGGCGCAAGATCTGGGAAGGCCACCGGCCCGGCGACAAGGACGAGCGCTTCCGGCTATATCAGAAGTTCGAGAAAAAATAGATTCACATTGCCATTCGACAGCGGTGCGCGGCATACGGCCGCAATGGAATTTATAATCGGGCAATGTCCGACACCCTGCAGCGCTTCATATTCGAACACGCACCGATCCGCGGCGAACTCGTACAGCTCTCCGCCACCTGGCAGGCCGTCACCGAACGCCACGACTATCCGCCGCCATTGCGGCGTGTGCTGGGTGAACTGATGGCCGCGGGCGCGCTGCTGGCGGCCACGCTCAAATTCGACGGCACGCTGATCCTGCAACTGCACGGCAACGGCCCGGTCAGACTGATCGTCGTCGAGTGTGCCGCGGATCAAGCGATGCGGGCAACCGCCAAATGGGAGGGCGACATCCCGGACGGGAATCTGCGCGCACTGCTGGGCGACGGCCGCTTCGTCATCAGTCTCGTGCCCGAATCGGGCGCGCAGGCCTACCAAGGGATCGTCGATCTGGATGCGGACAGTGTCGCCGCGGCGCTCGAACATTACATGGCGACGTCGGAGCAGATCGACACGCGCATGTGGCTCGCCTGCGACGAC
>JBFKCU010000199.1:0-5617 GCA_041620115.1 Burkholderiales bacterium
AAAAATCAACCGCAGCCTTACGCCAACATACCCCGCACCGCCGCGGCGACATGGTCGCCGGTGATGCCGAAAAACTTGAACAGCTCTCCCGCCGGCGCGGATTCACCGTATCGATCGATGCCGATCACCGCGCCTTCCAACCCGACATACTTGCGCCAGTAATCAGTCACCCCCGCCTCGACCGCGACGCGCGGCGTGCCGCGCGGCAGGACCGAATCACGCCAGGCCGCATCCTGCTGGTCGAACAACTCCGTGCAGGGCATGGAGACCACGCGTACCGCGATGTTCTCCGCAGCCAGTTGCTGTTGCGCAGCCAGTGCCACCGCGATTTCCGAACCGGTCGCAATGATGACGGCGCGGGGATTGCCCTCCGCTGCCTCCGACAGGACGTAACCGCCCCGCGTAATTGCCTCAAGCTGTTCTGCGTTGCGTTGCTGGAATGACAAAGCATCCCGCGACAGCAACAGGCTCGAGGGGCCATCGCGGCGCTCAATCGCATGCGCCCAAGCCACCGCAACCTCGACAGTGTCGCAGGGCCGCCACACGTTCATGTTCGGCATCAGCCGTAGCGACGCCGCATGTTCCACCGGTTGATGCGTGGGACCATCCTGACCCAGGCCGATAGAATCATGGGTGAATACGCAGATCACGCGCTGCTTCATCAGCGCAGCCATACGCAGCGCATTGCGTGCGTAGTCCGAAAACACCAGGAACGTGGCGTGATAGGGAATGAGTCCGCCATGCAAGGCAATGCCGTTACACATCGCCGCCATGCCGAATTCACGCACGCCGAAATAGATGTAATTGCCGCCGCTCGTCGCGCTCACGCCCTTTGAGCCCGACCACAGCGTCAGATTGGATCCGGCGAGGTCCGCCGACCCGCCGATCAGTTCGGGCAGGGCCGGCGCCAGACCCTCGATGGCATTCTGCGAGGCTTTGCGGGTGGCAACGGTTTCCGCTTTCTGCACGGTGTGCGCGACAAACGCATCGCGATGGGCCACCCAGTTTGGCGGAAGGTCTCCCGCCATGCGGCGCTTCAACTCGGCCGCCAGGTCAGGGTGCGCGGCGGCATATGCAGCGAAACTCCGGTTCCATTCCGACTCCAGCGCCGCGCCGCGCTCGCGGGCGTCCCACTCGGCGCGTACGGTTTCGGGAATCTCAAACGGTGCATGCGCCCAGCCTATGGCTTCACGGGTGGCCGCAATTTCGTCAGCGCCGAGTGGCGCGCCGTGCGCGCCACCGGTGTTCTGTTTTTTTGGCGCCCCTTTGCCGATCACGGTCTTGCAGCAAATCAGGCTGGGGCGGCGGGTCTCCGCCTGCGCCTGGCGGATTGCCGCATCCACCGCCGCGGTGTCGTGACCGTCAACTCCGTAAATGACGTTCCAGCCGTAGGCCGCGAAGCGCTGCGGGGTGTTGTCAGTAAACCATTGTTTTAATTGTGCTTTTTCAGAATCTATTGAGATGCCATTGTCGTCATAGAGCGCGATCAGCTTCTGCAGTCCCAGGGTGCCGGCCAGCGAACAAGCCTCGTGCGACACGCCTTCCATCAGACAGCCGTCGCCAAGAAACACATAAGTGCGATGGTCGACGATGGCATGACCTTCGCGGTTGAAACCGTCGGCGAGCACGCGCTCGGCGAGCGCCATCCCGACCGCGTTCGCCAGGCCCTGGCCGAGCGGGCCGGTCGTGGTTTCTATGCCCGGCGCCATGCCGTACTCGGGATGGCCCGGCGTTTTGGAATGCAGCTGGCGGAAACGTTTCAGTTCGTCGATCGGCAGATCGTAGCCGGTCAGGTGCAGCAGTGCATAAAGTAGCATCGAGCCATGGCCGTTCGACAGCACGAAGCGGTCGCGATTGGCCCATTGCGGATTGGCCGGATTGTGACGCAGGTGCTGCCGCCACAGCGCGTCAGCAATTTCCGCCATGCCCATGGGCATGCCGGGGTGGCCGGAGTTGGCCTGCTGCACAGCGTCCATGGCCAACGCGCGCAGCGCGTTCGCCAACTCGGGTCGGGAACTCATGGCTTGCAATCCTGATGGAATTATCGAGCGGAAAGCCGTAATTATAGCGGCAGCGCAGCAGCAGACGCGAGCGCGAAGGGCGCCGGATCGCCGGATCAGTCGTCGTTCTTGCGCGTGGCCTTGATACCCAAGTGCTTGAGCTTGCGATACAAATGCGTGCGCTCCAGCCCCGCCGCATCGGCCACGCGGCTGATGTTGCCGCCCTCCCTGGCCAGGTGATACTCGAAATAAATGCGCTCAAATGCGTCGCGCGCGTCGCGCAACGGTGCATCGAGCTGCAATGCCGCGCCGGCGTTCGGAGTCGCGAGCTGCGGCAGCACGCGCTGGGTTTCCTCCAGCGATATGTGTTCCCCTAGCGCGGTATTGGCCAGCGTTTGCACCACGCTACGCAACTCTGACATGTTGCCCGGCCAGTCGTAATTGCGCAGCGCGTTGAGCGCTGCCGTGCTGAAATGCCGGGAAGCCACCAGCTTCTGTTCCACCAGGTCGTTGAGGAGCACGCTCGCGAGTTCCGGAATGTCGTCGCGCTGCTCGCGCAATGGCGGCAGCTGTATGCTGGTCGCGCCGAGCATCTGATAAACACGGTCGTCAAAGCTGCCGTCAGCGACCAGCTCCGACAAGCGGCGCGTCGAAGCGCAGACGACGCGCACGTTATAGCGTTCCGCCTGCGACAATAAAACAAACAATCCGCGCTGTTCCAGTTTGCTGAACTCGGCGACGTCGCGCACAAACAACATGCCGCCGCGCGCGGCCTGGAGCAGGTCCAGCGGATTCTCGACCACCTGGGCAGCATGCTCGACGACATGCCACGGATTGCTTGGCGTATGCAGCGCCCGCGCACAGGCTTCAAAAGCACAGCCTGGCGGCCCCTGGATCAGCACCGGTGTCCGGCTGACCGCAATCCGCTCAAGACGCTGTTTGATTTCCTGCATGACCGGAGTTCGACCAAGCACACCCAGAGCGGCGGCGGCATGCGGCGACTGCTCGCCGCGGGAAATGGCGCGTCCGACGGTTGCCAGCAGTTTCTGCAGCGCGATCGGTTTCTCGAGGAAATCGTACGCGCCGATGCGGGATGCTTCAACCGCCGTGTCGATGGTGCCATGGCCTGACATCATCACCACTGGCATCGTCAGCTGGCCGCTGCTGGCCCACTCTTTGAGCAGCGTAATGCCGTCAGTATCAGGCATCCAGATGTCGAGCAGGACCAGGTCCGGCCGCGCCCGGCTGCGAAATGCACGGGCGGCACCTGCATTTTCCGCCAGTTGGACGTCGTAGCCTTCGTCAGACAGGATTTCCGACAACAGCTCGCGTATTCCGATTTCATCGTCAACCACCAAAATTTGTCGCATAAGTGTCAAGCCTGCATTTTATGCTGCGGTACGTTCGCCGCTGCCAGCGGCAATTGCGGGGAAAGTAATGGCAACGCGCGCTCCGTGGGGCGCAACGTTCGCTATCGTTACCTCTCCATGATGCTCGTCGATGATTTTCCGCACAATCGACAAACCCAGTCCAGTGCCTCGCGGCTTGGTCGTTACATAGGGCTCGAACGCACGCTTCATCATATGCTCCGGAAACCCGGTGCCATTATCCGTGACAGAAAACTCCGCGCGTCCATCGTGGACAGCAGTCGCAATCTCGATCCGCGGCGAATTCATGCCGGCGAGGGCATCCTGCGCATTCTGCAGCAGATTATGAATCACCTGCCGGATCTGTGCCGGATCCCCGAACACCGGCGGCAGGTCAGCGGCAAGCGCCAGCTTCATGCTCGAACCCAGCGACTCGTACAGCGTCAGCACTTCCCGCACCAGCGCGTTGAGGTCGAGTGCGCGCAACGCCGGCTCGGGCATTCGTGCATACTGGCTAAACGCATCCACCATGCGCTTGAGTGCGGTCACCTGGCTGACGATGGTCTGCGTGGATCGGACCAGAATTTCAGCATCCGATGCAGAGAGTTTCGGCGCCAGCTTGAGCTGCATACGTTCCGCCGACAACTGAATCGGCGTCAGAGGGTTCTTGATTTCATGCGCAAGCCGGCGAGCGACTTCCGCCCACGCAGCGTCGCGCTGAGCCTGCAGCAGCTGCGTAACGTCGTCAAATACGACAATCAGGCCGGTTTCACCGCCCTCTCCAAATCGCGTGCCGCGCAGCAGCAGCACCTGCGTCCCGCCTTTTACCTCGCGCTCAATCTGCCGCTGCCACTCATCGGCCTCGGCGCGGCCAAACCCGTCTGCCACCGCCTCCGCCAGCGGCACCAGCGACATATTGATCCCGGCCCAGTCGTGCACGCGACTGCCGAGCAACAATGCCGGATCCATGGCCAGAATCTGCGCGGCACTGGGATTCACCGAACGCAAACTCATGCTGCCGTCAAAAGTCAGGACGCCTGCCGACAAATGTGCCAGGACGCTTTCGAGGTATGCCTTTGCGTGCGCCACCTGCGCCTGATTGCGCTCGACCCGTGATTGCGCTTCGGCCAGTTGCAGGGTCATGCTGTTGAACGACTGGGTCAGCTGGCCCAGCTCATCGCGACTGGCTACGGCCGCGCGACGGCTGAAATCTCCCTGCGCCACCGCTCGTGTGCCTTCGACCAGTGCGCTTAAAGGTGCAGAAAGACGACTGGACAGGACAAATGCCAGCCCCAGTGCAGACAGCAACGACAACAGCAGCGTCAACGTCAGCGTAATCGCGTACAGGCGCTTCAGTCCACGCCGGGACAGCTGCAACTCCTGGTACTCGCGGTACCCGGCCTGCACGATTTCTGCGTCCTGCGCGAGTTGTCTGGGCACCGCCTGCAACAGCTGCAACACACGGGTTTCTTCGGCCAGCGTGGGCACGTTTACAGGTACAAGCGCCCGCAGATATAACCCGCGCTCCGGTATTGCTTCAATAACGCTGTAGGTTCTCTGCAAACGAATCTGGCGCAATGCCGCGGCGCTGGGCGCCTCGGGCATGATGCCGCTGCGCTCACTGCCGGAAAACACGATGACCTTGCCGCGATTGGTAAACAAAGTGGCCTCGTCGACGGCGGCCTGTTCGCGCAATATATTGAGCGCGGTAAGGTGCTCCGCAGCCGGGCGAATTGACAGCGTCAAGGCCATGGTCTCGGCTTTTTTTGCCAGCTCGTTCAATCGCCCATCCAGCGTGCCGCGGCCCAGATTAAGGCCGCTTTCCAGGGCACTGTCCAGACGCACCTCAAACCAGGACTCAATACTTTGCGACACGAACTGTACAGAAACCCCGTAGATCAGCGCGCCGGGAAGCACGGCCATCAGTGCAAACAGGGCCACCAGACGCAATGTCAGTTTGGCGCCGAACACCCCCGCCTTGAGCCGCCGGCGCAGGCTGACCAGCTGGTACGTGACCATGCCTGCAAGCACCAATGCGATGCCCAGATTAACTGCCAGCAGTGCCGGGTAGTATTCGGAAAACAACGCCGAATTCGTGCTGACCGAGGCCAGCAGAAAAACCGCGGCTACTCCCAGCGCGACGCACAACAGCAGCAGAGAGCGCATGATGGCGCCCGCAGGACGAGGTTTGCGTTCGGCCGCAAGCGTCACGGTATCACCGTCCAGCGGTACCATTCCGAGCCCAGACTC
>JBFKCU010000200.1:0-5605 GCA_041620115.1 Burkholderiales bacterium
CACCGGCCGCGGTGCGGACATGCGAACGATGGGCACCGCCTGAGGCGCATCGGCTGCGGTGTAATTGACCGGCGCAGTGGCGCAACCGGCCAACACGCCTACGGTCAGCGCGACCAGAAACTTGAATACGGGGATTTTGGGGGTGCGGCGCATGGTTCGAGTGTGAGATGACCCCGGATTTGAGTCAAGGTTCCCCTAGCGCGGCGTCTTTGCGCAACATTATCGCGGCCGCAGCGGCCAATTTGGTCGTGAGCGGGTCTGACGGAACAGTTGCCTGAACGCGGCAAACCCTACAGAATCCGCATCGATTCGATATATCCAAAAACAGACCGTCTCACGGAGGATTAGCATGAGTTCCACCCGCAATCTGCTGTTCGTGTGTGTCGCAGTAATGAGCCTCGGTGCGATGCCGGCGGCCTCTTTCGCGCAGGAATACCCGACCCGCCCCATACGCCTGATCGTACCCAACGCCGCCGGCAGTTCGGTGGACACGCTGGGCCGGATTTTCGCCAACGGCCTGACTGCAAGCGCGGGCCAGCAGGTGGTCGTCGACAACCGCGCCGGCGCCGGCGGGCTGATCGGCATGGAAATCGGCAAGGATGCCGCACCTGACGGCTACACGCTGGTCTCGGCATCGACGGCCGCCATGGTCATCGGGCCGCACATCCACAAGAAGCTGCCCTTCGATCCGCTGAAAGACTACGAATTCATTTCGCTATTTGGCGTCACGCCGAACATCCTGGTCGTGAACCCCTCGCTGCCGGTGAAAACCGTCAAAGACCTGCTCGACTACAACAACGGCAAGGCGGGCAAGGTCAACATGGCCTCCGCGGGCGTCGGTTCGCAAAGCCACCTGGCCGGCGTGCTGTTCATGAAACTGAGCAAGACGCAATCCCTGCACGTGCCCTACAAGGGCGGCGGCGCCTCGGTTGCGGCCACGGTGGCCGGCGAATCGCAATGGACCATCACCCCGGCGCCCGCCGTAGCCGGCATGATCAAGTCGGGCAAACTGCGCGCCATCGGTCACAGCCTGACCAGAAAATCGACGCTGCTGGGCGACCTGCCTTCGATCGCCGACACCGTCAAGGGTTATGAATACAGCGGCTGGAACGGCCTGCTGGCACCGCGCGGCACGCCGAAACCGATACTGGCCAAGGTGCGCCAGTTGCTGATCAAGACCACCGAGAACGCCGATTTCAGGACCGGTTTCGAGCGGCAGATGACGGAAATCACCACCAGCACTCCGGAGGAATTCCGCAAATTCGTCGCCGGCGAAATCCAGGCCATGGGACCCGTGGTCAAGGAAGCGGGCCTGACGACGTTCTGATCTGGAGCCAACACCAAGAGAAGGGGCGGCTCCGGCCGCCCTTTTTTATCGCCGTTTACCGTTGGCGTGCCGCCATGACTGCAGCAAGCTCCCCCTGCTTCGCCGCCAGCGTTTTCAGCCAGCGCTGGCCGCCGAAGGTGAAGCCGACCCAGTAGCCGAGTTCCACCAGTTGCGGCTCGCTGAACTCGGCGCGCAAGGCAGCCCACAGCGCATCGTCCGCCTGGTTGGGATCGTACATGATGGCGTCGGCATAACGCAGCGCGACCTTCTCACGCTCCGTGAATTTCGAAGATTTTTCATATTGCATCAGTTCGGCCATCCGGCTGCCGGCATCCTGCGCGGACCGCGCAGTTCCCTGATTGCTTCAATAACCGCATTCGACGGTGAAGGCGACGTAGGCCCGCAGCAGTTCCTTCAAATCCTGGTCGACGACACCGGCGCCGTTGTCAAACAGCATTTCGCGCGTCAGCGTGAATGAACGCATGACATCGGGCTGGTGCGCGCGAATCGCCTGGTTCTCCGGGCCGGGACGTCCTGCAGCAATGGCATCATCCAGCCAGTTTTTGATCTGTGCATCTTCGATTGCATCGGGAGTGACGTAACTGATACGCGCCATTGCATGTCCTCACGGGTTTTGAGACAAGTGCGTCATTCTCAGCCACAACCACATGACCCGCAAGCTACAATCGGGCCTCGTCGAATCAAAAATCATCGAGGAGTTGCCGTTGAAAGCGTTGATTGTCAAAGAACACGGGGCGCTGGAAAACCTCATGCTGGAAGAGGTGGCCGATCCGGCACCGGGTCCGGGTGAAGTGCTGGTCGATGTGCACGCCGCCAGCGTGAATTTTCCCGATCTGCTGGTCATCGGCGGCACCTACCAGGTGTTGCCGCCGCGGCCGTTCAGTCCCGGCAAGGACATGGCCGGTGTCGTCGCAGCCGTCGGTGCGGGCGTGACCACGTGCAAAGTGGGCGATCGCGTCGCTGCACAACATGAATACGGCGCTTACGCGCAGCGCTGCGTCGTGCCCCAGCAGAACTGTTATGCGATGCCCGACGCCATGAGTTTTGCCGATGCTGCAGCCATGGGCATCGCCTATCCGACAGCGCATTTTGCGCTGGTCGAACGCGGCCAGTACCAGCCCGGTGAAACCGTGTTGATCAACGGCGCCGCCGGCGGTGTCGGCATCGCCACCATCCAGGTCGCCAAGGCGCTGGGCGCAACCGTGGTTGCCAGCGTCAGCAATGACGAAAAAGCCGCACTGGCGAAACAAAACGGCGCCGACCATGTGGTGCGCACCGACGTGCCCGATCTGCGCGACTCATTCCGCAAGCAGGTGCTGGCGGCCATCGGCAAACGCGGCATCGACATCATCGTCGATCCGGTGGGCGGTGACGTGTTCGATGCCAGCCTCCGCTGCATCGCCTGGTCGGGCCGGTTCATCGTGGTCGGTTTTGCCGAGGGACGGATCCCCGAAGTCAAAGCCGGCTTGCTGCTGGTCAAGAATATTTCGTTGATCGGGTTGCAGTACAGCGCCTACCGCGATCGCCAGCCGGAAAAAGTACAGCGCGTGCAACGCGAACTGTTCGACTGGTACGCCGCCGGGAAAATCAAACCGCATGTGATGGCAGCTTACCCGCTGGCGCAATACGCCGAGGCCTTGCGCGCGGTACGCGACCGCAAGGTCGTCGGCAAGATTGTGATCATGACCCGGCAATGACGACCGCGCAGTCACGAATTGACAGTAAGTTATTGATTTTATTCGATTATTTTTATAACCGATGCGCTTTGCCTGCAGCCCTGCCTGAGGTATCGCTTGCATTACGCGGCGCAGTGTAGAGAATAGCCGCTTTTTCAGGACGCCCCGCAATGTCTGAGCCCAAACCCGTCGCCAGCGCCCTCGGCCCCCTGCCGCGCTGGATTTTCATGAGCCGCTGGCTGCAGGCCCCCCTCTACCTGGGCCTGATCGTCGCGCAGGCGGTGTACGTGTGGCAGTTCTGGACCGAGCTTGTACATCTGATCGGCATGATCACGGTCAAGAACATCACCGAGACGGAAATCATGCTCATCGTGCTCGGTTTGATCGACGTGGTGATGATTTCCAATCTGCTGGTGATGGTCATTGTCGGCGGCTGGGAAACCTTCGTCTCGCGCCTCGAACTGCAGAAACATCCGGACCAGCCGGAATGGCTGTCGCATGTCAATGCCGGCGTGCTCAAGGTCAAACTCGCCACGGCCATCATCGGCATCTCGTCTATCCATCTGCTGAAATCCTTTATCAATGCGGCGCAGTACGACGAGAAAACGCTGCTGTGGCAGACCATGATCCACCTGACCTTCGTCGTGTCCGCACTGGCCATCGCCTATACCGAAAAGATTACGCAATCCACACCGCGGGTACACAGACCCGCCGCCGCGGGCGTAGCAGCGGCGGACGCGCACTGATACGGGTATAGCGGAGAAATTCCACGTTCACCGCCTGATCGGCCGGCACGTTATGCCGATCGGGCTGCAATCAGTATCATCGGCGGTGATGCAGCCCGCGTAATTACCAGGTAGGCCTGTCATGCGCTCAGCAATGGGAACACCGGAATATCCACCCGACGCCGATGCCCAGAGACAGCGCACGCCCCTGTCGCATTGGCTGATCGCGGGTGCCGTCAGCCTGATCGTTGTGATCGCGGGAACACTGGTCGTCAACCTGCAGGCGCAGGAAATCGAAGTCCGCCGCAAAGTCGATGTGCTGGTTCAGGCCACCTCGATGCGCGCCCGCCTGATCCGCGAACTCAACAAGGTGCTGTACCTGACCAGTGGCCTGGGCAGCTACCTGAAAGTGCGGCACAGCAATCTGCAGCGCGACGAGATCGAGGCCATCCTTGCCACGCTGTTTCGCGACGCCAACCATGTCCGGAATTTCGCCGTCGCCATCGGTTACCGGCTGACCTACATCTATCCGGTAAAAGGCAACGAGAAAGTCATAGGCCTGCACTACCCTGACCTGCCCGAGCAATGGCCCGCGATCAAACGTGCGATCGATACCGAACAACCCCTGCTGATCGGCCCGATCGACCTGGTCCAGGGCGGCCGCGGGCTGATCTATCGTGTGCCGATTTTTATCCACGACAAGTACTGGGGGCTGCTGTCCTCGGTCATTGACGCAAAATCACTGCTGGACAGCGCATTCGACGAAAGCACCGCCAACAGTTTTGCGTTCGCGCTGCGCAGCAAGGACACCACGGGCACCCCGGGCGAAGTTTTCTGGGGTGAGGCCGCGCTGTTCAGCAGCCCGGACGCGCAGCTGGTGGAGATCGACGTGCCGGGCGGCACCTGGGTGATGGCATTGAAAGCCACGCAACTGCCGGACCAACGCGCATTGTGGCTGATGCAGGGACTGGTCTGGCTGCTCGGGCTGATCCTCGGCTGGAGTGCGCTGACCCTGCTGACACAGCGCGCCAAACTGACCCGGCAGGCAATGTTCGACCCGCTCACCGGCCTGCCCAACCGCCTGCTGGCTGATGACCGCATCAGCCTCGCCCTGTCCGGACTGCGGCGCGACGCGTCGCGCACCTGCCTGCTGCTGTTCATCGACCTCGACGGATTCAAGCTGATCAACGACCGCTATGGCCACAAGGCCGGTGATGCCGCGCTGCAAAGCGCCGCGGCACGGGTGGAGGATGCAGTGCGCGAATCCGATACCGTAAGCCGCTGGGGCGGAGATGAATTCATCGTATTCATGGAAAACGCGGAGCGCGGCAAGATCGGCGAGATCGTCGAGAAAATCCGCGGTGTCGTCGAAATGCCCTTCAGTTTCGGCTCGCACGAGCTCAGGGTGGGCGCCTCCATCGGCACCGCATTTGCGCCGGCCGACGGTGACACGCTCGACGAACTGGTGCGGATTGCAGACGAGCGCATGTACGCCGACAAGGCCGCGCGGAACGCCACCCGTTAGATTGCCGGGCCACGCGCCACCGGATGTTTGCAGCCCGGCGACCGGCCGGCTACTTCAGCATCAGCGGCAGGCCGCTGAGGATCAGGATGGCACAGACCACGCGCCGGAACACGGTCTCGCTGATGCCGGCGTGCACCCGGTCACCCAGAAAAATCCCCAGCAGCATAAATGGCACTGCTGCCGCAAACAGCAGCAGCGACTCGCGGCCGAACTCGCCGACGGCGAAATAACCTGCACCGCGGATCACCGCCAGCGTCATCATCATTGCTGACAGCGTGCCGCGAAACTGCTCCTTGGTGATGCGGATTGCATCGAGGTGAATCGCGAAGAA
>JBFKCU010000201.1:0-5589 GCA_041620115.1 Burkholderiales bacterium
ACTTATCTGGTTTCACTCCATTTTCTACATTTTAGCAATCCAAATCTGCGGCGACGCAACAAAAATGCGCCTATGCTATTGATTGTAAAAGAGTTTTAGAAGAGGTTCCGATGGCCCACCCAAATCTGCCAGAACCCCAAGGCCTGTATGACGGGGCACATGAACACGACGCCTGCGGCGTCGGTTTTATCGCCAACATCAAGGGCAAGAAAAGCCACGATATCGTCAATCAGGGTTTGACCATACTGCGCAATCTGACTCATCGGGGCGCAGTGGGGGCCGACCCGAAAGCATCAGACGGCGCCGGGATTCTGATCCAGATTCCCGATGCCTTCTTTCGCGAGGAAATGGCCAAGCAGGGCGTCAAGTTGCCGCCGGTCGGCCAGTACGGCATTGGCATGGTGTTCTTGCCGCGTGAACCGGCATCGCGGCTTGCCTGCGAGTACGAGATCGAGCGCGCGATCAAGGATGAAGGGCAGAATCTCCTCGGCTGGCGGGATGTCCCCGTCGACAGCGAGGACCTCGGCGAATCAGTACGAAAAGTCGAACCGGTGATCCGTCAAGTGTTTATCGGGCGCAGCTCCGCCATTCGGGTTACCGATGCCCTGGAACGCAAGCTGTATGTGATCCGTAAGAGCGCGGGACATGCCCTGCGTGCACTGAAGCTGGCGCACGGCACGGAATTCTGGATTCCGTCGATGTCTGCCCGCACCATCGTCTACAAAGGCATGCTGCTGCCGTCACAGGTTGGCACGTACTACAAGGATTTGCAGGACCCGCGCATCGTGTCTGCGCTGGCGCTGGTGCACCAGCGATTCTCGACCAACACCTTCCCGACCTGGGATCTGGCGCACCCTTTCCGGATGATTGCGCACAATGGCGAGATCAACACCCTGCGCGGCAACGTTAACTGGGTACGCGCGCGCCAGGGTGCGATTTCCAGCCTCGTGCTCGGCAAAGACCTTGATAAACTGTGGCCGGTAATCTACCCGGGGCAATCGGACTCCGCGTCGTTCGACAATGCACTGGAATTGCTGGTCATGGGCGGGTATTCGATCGCCCAGGCGGTGATGATGATGATCCCCGAAGCGTGGGAAGGCCATACGCTGATGGACCCCAGCCGTCGCGCATTCTATGAGTACCACGCGGCGATGATGGAACCCTGGGATGGTCCCGCAGCGATCGCTTTTTCCGACGGTCGTCAGATCGGCGCCACACTCGATCGCAACGGGTTGCGGCCTGCACGTTACATCGTTACCGATGACGACCTGGTCATCATGGGCTCCGAGTGCGGCTGCCTGCAGATCCCCGAAGAGAAAATCGTCAAGAAATGGCGACTTCAACCCGGAAAAATGTTTCTGGTTGATCTCGAAAAAGGCCGGATCATTGACGATAAGGAGCTCAAGGACGCTTTGGCATCCAGCAAACCATACGTCGAATGGATGGAGCGCATCCGCGTGAAACTGGATGACGTCGAAAGCCAGAAACTCCAGCCTGAGCGCAGCGAGGTGCCCCTGCTCGACCGCCAGCAGGCCTTCGGCTACACGCAGGAAGATCTTAAGTTCCTGCTGGCACCGATGGGCATAAATGGCGAAGAACCCACGGGCTCCATGGGCAACGACTCGCCACCCGCCGTGCTGTCAAGCAAGAACAAGAATCTCTATCAGTATTTCAAGCAGCTGTTCGCACAGGTCACGAATCCGCCGATCGATCCGATCCGCGAGGAATTAGTAACATCGCTGACCTCGTTCATCGGGCCGAAGCCCAATTTGCTCGGCGTCGACGAAATGAACCCGCCGATCCGCCTCGAAGTCAGCCAGCCCGTGCTGGACTTTTTCGAGATGGAAAAGATCCGCAACATTGATAGCTATACCGATGGCAAGTTCAAGTCCTGCGAGCTGGATATTACCTACCCGGTGGCCTGGGGCAAGGAGGCGATCGAGGCGCGGCTTGCCAGTCTCGCAGCGCAGGCGGAGGATGCCGTTCGTAGCGGCTATTCGATTCTGATCATTTCAGATCGCCGGGTGAACCGCGATACGGTTGCCATCCCCGCCCTGCTCGCGCTGTCAACCATTCATCAACATCTGGTGGACAAGGGTCTGCGTACCAGCGCAGGGCTTGTCGTCGAAACCGGCTCCGCCCGGGAAGTCCATCATTTTGCATTGCTCGGCGGCTATGGCGCCGAGGCGGTACACCCGTACCTTGCTCTGGAAACCGTGCTGGAACTGGCGGAAAGCGGGCAACTGGGCACAGGAATCGACGGACACAAGGCCATCCGGAATTTTGTCAAGGCGATCGGCAAGGGCCTGCGCAAAGTCATGTCCAAAATGGGCATTTCAACTTACATGTCGTACACCGGCGCCCAGATATTCGAGGCGATTGGCCTGTCGCGGGTGCTCGTCGAGAAATATTTCACCGGCACCACTTCAAATATCGGCGGCATTGGCATATTTGAAGTTGCCGAAGAAGCGATACGCACACATCGCGGTGCCTTCAGCGGTGATCCCGTGCTGGCAGGCGCGCTTGACGCCGGCGGCGAATACGCCTGGCGGGTACGAGGCGAAGAACACATGTGGACGCCTGACGCCATCGCCAAGCTGCAACACGCGGCGCGCGCCAACAGCGCGGCAACCTATCGCGAATATGCGAATCTTATCAATGACCAGTCGGCGCGGCACATGACGTTCCGCGGGCTGTTCGAGTTCCGTTTCGACCAGTGCGCACCTGTACCGATCGAAGAAGTCGAGCCGGCTGCGGAAATCGTCAAGCGGTTTTCGACCGGCGCGATGTCGCTCGGCTCGATTTCAACAGAAGCACACACCACCCTTGCCGTGGCGATGAACCGTCTTGGCGGAAAGTCCAACACCGGCGAGGGCGGCGAGGACCGCAAAAGATTTGCGCCGATCAAGTCCGGCGAATCGCTGGCATCACGGCTGGGTGCAGACCGCATCGAACAGGATATTCCGCTGCTTGCCGGCGACTCGCTGAAATCGAAAATCAAACAAGTCGCGTCAGGCCGATTCGGCGTTACCGCGGAGTATCTGGCCAGCGCGGAGCAAATCCAGATCAAGATGGCGCAGGGCGCAAAGCCCGGGGAAGGGGGACAGCTTCCAGGCCGCAAGGTGTCCGAGTACATCGCCGAACTGCGTTATTCAACACCCGGGGTCGAATTGATTTCGCCGCCGCCACATCACGACATCTATTCGATCGAAGACCTGGCACAGCTGATCCATGACCTGAAGAACAGCAACAGAGATGCTTCAATCAGCGTCAAGCTGGTTTCAGAAGTTGGCGTAGGCACCGTAGCGGCGGGTGTGGCGAAGGCCAAAGCAGATCACGTGACGATTTCAGGTCACGACGGCGGCACCGGCGCAAGCCCGTGGTCGTCGATCAAACACGCCGGCACGCCTTGGGAGCTTGGTCTGGCGGAAACGCAACAGACCCTGGTCCTCAACCGGTTGCGCGGACGCATCGTCGTGCAGGTCGACGGGCAGATGAAAACCGGGCGCGATGTCATCATCGGGGCACTGCTGGGTGCGGACGAGTTCGGCTTTGCCACGGCGCCGCTGGTGGTCGAAGGCTGCATCATGATGCGCAAATGCCATCTGAACACCTGTCCGGTCGGCGTGGCCACCCAGGACCCCGTGCTACGCAAGAAATTCGCCGGTAAACCGGAACACGTCATCAACTACTTTTTCTTCGTCGCCGAGGAGATTCGCGAGCTGATGGCCAGACTCGGCATCCGCAAGTTCGAGGATCTGATCGGCCGCGCCGATCTGCTCGACACACGCAAAGGCATAGAGCACTGGAAGCTCCGCGGACTCGACTTCAGCCGGATTTTTCACCTGCCGCAAATGGGCCCCGAGGTTGCGCGTTTTCATAATGAACTGCAGGACCACGGGCTCGACAAGGCACTGGACCATCGCCTGATCGAGCTTTCGGCTGCGGCACTTGAGCGCGGCGAGAAAGTCACGATAGACATGCCGATCCGCAACATCAATCGTACGGTCGGCACCATGTTGTCCAGTGAGATCGCGAAGCGTTACGGTCATGAGGGCCTCCCCGACGATACGATCCGCGTGCGTTTTGCCGGTTCGGCCGGGCAGAGCCTGGGCGCGTTCCTGTCGCGCGGCATCACGCTGGAACTGATCGGCGACACCAATGACTATTGCGGCAAGGGTCTATCCGGCGGCCGCATCATCGTGCAGCCGTCGCCGAAGTTCCGCGGTGAGCCGACACAGAACATCATTACGGGCAACGTCGTGCTATACGGAGCGATCGCCGGGGAAGCCTATTTCCGCGGGGTGGCCGGCGAACGGTTCGCCGTGCGCAATTCCGGCGCGCATGCCGTTGTTGAAGGCGTGGGCGATCACTGCTGTGAGTACATGACCGGTGGCACGGTAGTCGTACTTGGCACCGCCGGCCGCAATTTTGCCGCAGGCATGTCCGGGGGAATTGCTTACGTCTATGACGAGGACGGCACCTTCCCCGCATATTGCAACACGGCCATGGTTGAACTGGGCCCGCTGCTGACCGAGGCCGAACAGGAAGCCAAGCTGTCGCGCGATCTCTGGCACATGGGCACGGCTGACGAAGCCCTGGTCAAACGGTATATCGAGAACCACGCGCGACTGACGGGCAGCGCCCGCGCACAGCAGATTCTTGGCAATTGGGTTGCCGCGCGCGGCAAGTTCGTAAAGGTTTTCCCGAACGAGTACCGCCGTGCGCTCGGCGAGCTTGCGGCAAAAGGTAAGAAAATAGCGGCGTGATACCGGCAGCGAACGCTCGCCGGTACGGCATTCTTTCAAGCTCTGCATGAGCGCGATGTTTCAGGGGTTTTGACTATGGGAAAAGTGACGGGTTTTCTTGAGTTCGAGCGGCTGCACGAGGCCGCCGAGCAGCCGCAGGAGCGGTTAAAGCACTGGCGCGAGTTCACGCATCACTTGACCGACGAGGCGGCTGGCATCCAGGGCGCGCGTTGCATGGATTGCGGTACGCCGTTCTGCATGAGCGGCTGTCCGGTCAACAACATCATTCCCGACTGGAACGACCTGGTTTTCAAACAGGACTGGCTACGCGCGCTGGATACGCTGCATTCAACCAACAATTTTCCGGAATTCACCGGCCGCGTCTGCCCGGCACCCTGTGAGGCGGCCTGCACGCTGAATATCAACAATGATCCCGTGGGCATCAAGTCAATTGAACACGCCATCATCGACAAGGGCTGGGAGTCGGGTTGGGTGAAGCCACAGCCTGTCGCGACCAGAACCGGCAAGCGGGTTGCGGTGATTGGCTCCGGTCCGGCGGGCCTCGCCTGCGCCCAGCAGCTGGGTCGCGTGGGTCACGATGTCGTGGTATTCGAAAAAACCGATCGTATCGGCGGGCTGCTGCGATATGGCATTCCGGACTTCAAGATGGAGAAGCACCTGATCGACCGCCGAGTCGAGCAGATGCGTGCAGAGGGCGTTGAGTTCTGCGTCAATCAGGACGTGGGCAGCAGCGCCCTGCCGGCTCAGGGGCTGCTCGGTGAGTTTGATGCGATCGTCATGGCTGGCGGTGCGGAGAAGCCGCGCGATCTGCCTGTGCCCG
>JBFKCU010000202.1:0-5588 GCA_041620115.1 Burkholderiales bacterium
ACACCGAATTCGAACGCGCCGCTGTGCCCCTGCGGGGCCATGCCGGCACAGCCGGCGGTGGACAACACGAGCAGCAGTGCCAGGCCGACGGCACGATGGTTTTCGCGATGAAGCATGATCCCTCCCTGGGAAAACACTCGACATCAACTTAAAAATAACAATTAAATCAATTACTTATATTTTTGTGGTGTTGGTGAGTACTCACCACGGGGCGATATTACACAGCCTGCGCGTGCCCGGGAGTACTAAAAAGCGGGGCGGTACTAAGTGACGGTCGCGACGCCGGGGGTGGGGCTGGCGCCGACTTCTTCGGCCCACACCTTGAAACTGGTCAGGGTGCTGGGGCCAAAGCTGTTGCTGATGGCCACATCGGCCGCGTCACGGCCACGGGCAATCAACACCCGGCCGATGCGGCGCATGTTGTTGCGCGGATCAAAGATATACCAGTCGCCGTCGAGGTAGGCCTCGAACCACGCGGCAAAATCCCCGAGGCCGACCGGCACGCCGATGTCGGCGAGGTGGCCGGTGCAGTAACGCGCGGGGATGTTCATGCAGCGGCAGAAGGTCACGGCGAGATGCGCGTAATCGCGGCAGACGCCGATCTTGCCGTTGAAGGTTTCCAGCGCCGTGCGGGTCTTGCTGGCGTTCTGGTAGTCGAAGGCAATGTGCTTGTGCACGTAGTCGCAGATGGCCTGCACGCGGTCCCAGCCCGTGGGCGCATTCCCGAACAGTTTCCACGCGGTATCCGAGAGGCGATCGGTTTCGCAATAGCGGCTGCCGAGCAGGAACATCAGCGCATCGTCGGGGAGGCTGGGCACGGCGACCTGCTGCGCGCCGGGTGCGGCCGGGTCGGGGAGCCCGCTGTCGTTGATCAGCGCATCGGTGGAGATGCGGGTGCGGCCCTTGGGCGCAACGATGCGGGTGCACCAGTTGCCGAAGGTGTCGCGATAGGCTCTGATCGGCACCTGCGGGTCGATGATCAGATCATCGCGCCGGACCAGGTCGGACACGCGGGTGTAGTGGACATTGAGGGCCAGCAGCATCGGGGTGGGCTGCGGGCAGTCGTAGGTCATTTCAAAGCCGATACGCATTTGCATGAGAGGTCTCCGGAATTCGTCAGGCGGCCGAGGCCACGCGCAACGACTGGATCAGTGTGGCGCGCAGCGCTGTCCAGCGGCGGCCCGCAGCACGGACGATGCGCTGGTTGATTTCCAGTTCGATGCCGACGTAGGCGTCTGGCGGAAAACGCAGGCGCAGTTGTGCGGTCAGCCCGGCCGCCGCACCGAGGTAGGGATAGTTGCGGCGTACCCGCAGCGTGGGCGCGGCTGCGGCGAGCGCGGATTTCCAGCGCGCGCACAGACGGGCTTCGCCGCGGCGCGCGGGGTCGTAGAGCAGGCCGATGTCGGCATTGCGCACCTCGCCGTTGAGCACCGGGGTGAAACTGTGCGAGGAAATATGGATCACGCGCCGGCCGCGTGACACGGCTCGCCGCACCAGGCGCTCGACCTGCGACCAGTAGGGGCGGTGGTACTGCGCGGCAATGTCCGCGCGGAGCTTTGCCGGCGCGTTGCGCGTCGCCGCCGAATAGAGCAGTGGATGACCGAGCGGCCGGTTGATGTCGATCAGCAGGCGGCTGACGGTGGAACTCACCAGCGGCGCCTTGAGTGCGGTGGCCAGCGCGTGCGCCATCAGCAGCGAACCGGGGTCGTAGCCGCGGTGTGAGTGCAGCAACTGCCGCCGCCCGCGAAACAGCCGGCGATAGGCGGCAGGAATGCGGTTGCCGCCGTGTTCAGAGGTGATGAGGTAGGTATCGATCGCCGGATCCCGTTACCAGACCAGCTCGGGCAGGCTGCGAAACACCCGGCGCGTGCCCACGCTCCATTCCTCGCCCAGCGTTCTGAAATAATTGTCGCCATCAACGATGCGGCGTCGCATCCGCAGCTCAAGGCTGTCGCGCGGGTAGCAGGTCACGTCGATCGGCATGCCGACCGACAGGTTGCTGCGCATGGTCGAATCGAATGACACCAGCACGCACTTGGTCGCGTCGGCCAGCGGTGTGGCGCGCGTGATTACGCGGTCGATGATCGGTTTGCCGTACTTGGCTTCACCCGTCTGAAAGTAGGTGGTGTCGGTTCCCGCTTCGATGAAATTGCCCTCGGCATAGATCCGGAACAGCCGCATCTGTTCGCCGTTGATCTGTCCGCCGACGATGAAGGAGGCATTGAAGCCGGCCGGGTTTTCCTGGAGGTATTCCGAGTCGCGGCGATCGACGTCGCGCATCGCATCCGACACCAGCATCGCGACATCGAACATGGTGCGGGCGTTCCACAGGCTGTCGGTGCCGTCGCCGGCAGTACAGCGCTGGTTGAGCACGCTGATGACGGCCTGGGTGCCGGCCAGGTTGCCGGAGCTCAACATCACGATCACGCGGTCGCCGGGGCGCTCGAACACCGTCATCTTGCAGAACTTGGCGATGTTGTCGAGGCCGGCATTGGTGCGGGAGTCCGACGCGAAAATCAGTCCCTCTTCGAGCAATACGCCGACGCAATAAGTCATGTGTTTATTTTCTCTGTTGCTGTTAAGGATACGCCAAGGCAAAGCCGGCGGGATCAGTGCGCGGGCACGGAAAACCGGGATCATTCACCAGGGTGCACACTGGTTCTGGCCGGCATCCAGCTCAACGCGTTGCCCAGGTCGATGAGCGGCTTGCTCCGGCCTTCATTGTTGCAGTGGGTGGTGTGCATGCCGAGCAGATCCTCGACGACGGCGATGCGCCGTGCCGGGTCGGCGAGTGGCAGCACGCAGACGCAATTGGCTTCATGTTTCACGAAGCACGCGGGCTGCGCCGCGGTACCGAATGCTTTTGCCAGATTGTCGGTGTGGCCGATGTAGATCACGTCATGGCTGGCCGTGTGATAGGTGCGGTTGCGATAGGCACGATGGGTGACGAAATACACTGCGGCCATCGGCTTGAACCGTGTCTCCATGGGCCAGATCTGGAAGCGGTACGGCTGGCCCGAGGCGCCGGAGAAGCTGATGTTGTTGTGTGACCTGGGTCCCGGGCTTGTCTTGTCGCCTGGCGTCGGCGGTTCAGCCACTGTAGGCGATCTGCGCGGCATGGGTGCGGTCTATGGCGCGCTGCCAGTCCGCAGCCGGTGCCGTGCCGGCGTCGTGCGTATGGATCAGCGACACGATCACCGCCAGGGTGTCCTTGTCGAACACGGACGCTTCCGCAGTCCGGAACTCGCCCTGCTGGCCGGGCATCGCTGCGAGCAGGCGGGCGAGCAGGCGGTGTTGCGCGTAGGCCGGGTTGGCTTCGATGCGCTGCACGGCTGCGTCCAGCGGATGCTCCAGCAACGGGCCGGTCATGAAGCGCGTGATATGCCGCAGCGCATCCATGAACCGGGCAAAGGATTGCTGCGCCGGCGCGCCGGTGGCCAATTGCGGGTTGCCGTTTGGTTCGCTCATGCTGGCCTATAGTCCGGAACGGTTGGACAGCAGGTGGCTGATGGTCAGGCCCGCAGCGGCGACGGCCAGCGCAACGACCAGTGAAAACGGGCTGATGACGTTCGCCGGTTCGATGGCCGCGCCGAGCAGCGGTGCAATCGTCATGCCGCCGATCAGGCCGCCGCCCGCGCCGATGGCGAGCGAGGTCAGCATGCCGCGCCGGGTGTTGGCATGAAACACGGCAAAGCCGATCCAGCCGAGGGCGCCGCCGCACAGTATCCAGAGTGATATGTTCATGATCTACGCCTAAGAAATGCAACGTGATTCAGGTGTCGCACCGTCCCCCGGATTTGTTTGTCCGCGGGACGGTGTTTCGCGGCGGTGACGGATTTACTGGTTGTTGACGGAGACATTGAAGCTGGCCGTTTCCTTGCGGTACGACGCCGGCAGGTATTCGATCTCGACGCGGACTTCCTTCAACTTCTTCGCTTTCAGGGCATCAGCCGGGAAATTGACATCGATGTCCTGGGTGGTCTCGTTGCCCGGATCAAGACGGTCGGGTGAGTTATACGAGCCCTGGAAGGAGATTTTCGAATCAGTTCGTGAATCCTCGAGTTTGATGATTTGGCCCTGCGCATCGATAAACAGGATCCTGCCGCTGAGCAGGCGCACGCTCTGATCCGTCGAGCCATTGGTCAGTTTGAGCTTGCCCCTGAGTTTAGCTGCGGAATCCACCCGGCCGGTACCCTGCTCGACCCGTTCGACGACGCTCATCTCGGTGACCTCGCCCAGCAGGACGCCGGTCTTGATGCGGATCTGGTCCGGTGCCACCGCATAGATCTTGTCTTCGATGACGGCAATTTTTTCTTTTGTGGCCGGTGTGCAGCCCGCAAGGGCGGCTGCTGCGATGGCGGTAGCCATCATGACGTGGGTCAATGTTTTCATGTGATCTCCTGAATGAATAAAAACCATGGCCTGCTGCGGAACGACATTCCGTTGCCGGCGCAATGGGTGGGTACGCCAAAGCGCACATTGCACAGCGTGGGCCGCTGTCATGGGCAACGATGACGGTGAAGTTGGCGGGAATGGACCGCCCCGCTCCTGGTCGTGCTCGACGGGAACGGGTGGAAATGGCGGGATTACAGCGGGCCCGATCCTTATAGGGCTTCGCCGTAGACTAACACAGTTGGCTGAATTCGCCGGATCACCCTGCGGTACAGGCGCCGCACGCGCCGCTGCCGGGGCGGCGCGCTACGGGTCGCCGGGCGGCTAGTTCTCGAGCTTGATGCCGGCGTCGGCGATGATCTTGGCGAACTTCGCCGATTCGCTGCGGATGAACTGGCGGAACTCTTCGGGCGTGGTGGGCGAGGGCTCGAACCCGGAAGCGCGCAGCTTTGCGGCCATGTCCGGCGCGTTGAGCGCCTGCACCGCGGCGGTGTTGAGTGTCTTGAGGATCGGTTCGGGTATGCCCGCGGGCGCCTGGAAGCCGAAGAAGTTGACCAGCTCGAAGCCGGCGAGCGTCTCGGCGATCGCGGGCACGTCCGGCAGCACCGCGACGCGCGTGGTCGAGGTCACGCCGATCGGGCGGATTTTCTTGGCGTCGATGAACGGCCGCGCCGCGCCGATGCTGACGATGGTCATGCTGACGTGGTTGCCGGCGAGTGCGGCGAGTTGCGGCGCCGCGCCCTTGTACGGCACGTGCTGGATTTTGGTGCCGGCCATCTTGTTGAACATCTCGCCGGTGAGCTGCTGCGGATTGCCGATGCCGCTCGAGGAGTAACTCAGCTTGTCGGGGTTGGCCTTGGCGTGCGCGATGAGTTCGGCCACGCTGGTCGCCGGGATTTCCATGTTGACCGCCATCACGTTCGGCACCTTGACCAGCCGCGTGATCGGCTGCAGTTCGCGGTCCCAGTCGTAGGCCATTTTTTCCTTGTAGAGGTGCGGATTGAGCGCCACTTCACCCGAGTTGACCAGCAGCGTGTAGCCGTCCTTCGGTCCCTTGGCGACGAAGCCGGTGCCGATCATGCCGCTGGCACCGGTGCGGTTTTCGACGACGACCTGCTGGCCGAGGATTTTCTGCAACTGGTCGGCCAGCAGGCGCGAGGTCAGGTCGGTGCCGCCGCCGGCCGGGAACGCGCACA
>JBFKCU010000203.1:0-5587 GCA_041620115.1 Burkholderiales bacterium
CTCCTCGAGTGTGGCGGCCTGACTTCGGCCGGTTATTGTTCGTAGTAATGCAGGGCAGGTTGCGCCACCATGTTTTCATTGCGGCATCGATCTGTCAAACTGCGCCGGCGCGGCATAACAAGCAAAACACGCGCCGCGCCTCACCGGACTCAACTCTAGGCAAAGGATACAGCATGTCCACCCGCGGCTTCTGGATCGATCATTTTCCCGGCAATTTTCTCTGGTCCAATGCCGCACTGGCGTGCAAGGGCATGGCGCCGTACGGCGTGGTGGCGATGGACGAGATCGATCGCATTGCCGAGCGTCTGAAGCTGCGGCAGGGTGAACCACACGCGTGGCAGGAGGAATGGTGCGCGATGGCGGCGCAGGTTGAAAAAAACGCGGATGCGGCGGCCGCGCGCGGCAATGACCGCACGGCAGGCAATTATTACCTGCGTGCCGGCAATTATTACTACACCGGCGAACGTTTCATACCGCCGGGCGAGGAGAAAAGTGCGGTCGGACGCAAGGCTTACCGCTGCTACCAGGCCGGCCTGAGCCGCGGGTATGCAAACCTCGAATTTGTCGAAGTGCCGTATGGTGCGCACGCAGCAGGTGCGACTTTGCCGGCCCTGTTCATGAAGGCGCCTGGCGTTTCGGTGCGCGCGCCGACGGTGGTGATTTTCAACGGCATGGACAACTGCAAGGAAATGAGCGTGATCTTCGCCGGCGTCGAGTTTGCGAAGCGCGGCATGCATACGCTCGCGATCGACGGGCCGGGGCAGGGCGAAACCCTGCGCTTTCGCGGCATCCACAGCCGCCATGACTACGAAGTGCCGGGCAGCGCCGCGTACGATTACGTGGCGCAGCGTGCCGACGTCGATCCGGCGCGGGTGGTCATCATGGGTTACAGCTTCGGCGGTTACTACTCGGCGCGCATCGCCGCGTTCGAGCCGCGTTATGCCGCCGGGGTGGCAATGACGGCATTGCACTGGGACCTTGCCGGGTGGCAGCTGCGTATCCGCGAGAAAGCGCTGCAGGAAGGCACGAAAGTCGCGCAGTCGAATTTCCAGTTTCGCTGGGTGGTCGGATCGGCCGACGATGAAGCCGCGATCGAGGTGGCTAAGCGCTTTACGCTGCAGGACGTGGCGCACCGGATCACGATGCCCTTCCTGGTGACCCACGGTGCCAACGATCGCGTGGTGCCGGCGGAGAATGCGCAGAAACTCTACGATGCCATCGGCGCCAAACGTAAAACGCTGCGCATATTCACCGCGGAGGACGGCGGCGCCGAGCATGCGCATGTCGATAACCGCCAGGTGGGCGTCGATTTTGTTGCCGACTGGATCGCGGCGAACCTGCCGGCCTGACAGTCCGTCATGCAGACGTCGTAGCAGCGCGATATCCTGTCTGACAACGTGTTCATTGTCACGGTAAACTTCCCGCTCCCGCTGTTGTCCGAATTCACGTTGCTCTCCAGGTTTTCCGGAATCATTCTGATATGAAGCGCATTGCATACTTTGCCGTGGCGGTTGCGTTGCTGATCGCCGCGGGGCTCGGCTGGCGCCATTATTCGAAACCGGTGCCGTTGTCCGCGGCGAAATCCGCAGCGGCCGGGCCCGCGCGTGCCTTGCCGGTCAGGGCCGCGCAGGTGCGCAAGGATGCGGTGATTGATGGCGTTACCGCGGTTGGCACGCTGCTGGCCAACGAGTCGGTAATGATCCGGCCCGAAAGCGACGGGCGCATCGAAGCGATCCATTTTCAGGAAGGTCAGCTGGTACGCAAAGGTGACAAGCTGGTTTCGCTGGATGCTTCCGAAGTTGAGGCGCAACTGGCATCTGCGGTGGCGGCAGCAAACCTCAATCGCAGCCGCCTGAAGCGCGCGGAGGAATTGCAGGCCAGGAATTTCATCAGTGTGCAGGCGCTGGATGAAGCCCGTGAAAACCTGAACCAGACCAATGCGCGTGTCGCCGAGATCAAGGCCAAGCTCGCGAAGAGCACGATCCGCGCACCGTTTGAGGGCGTCACCGGGCTGCGCGAGGTGAGCGCCGGCGCGTACATCAAGGCCGGTCAGGATGTTGCCCGGCTGGAAGGTATCGGTACGCTGAAACTTGATTTTCGCCTGCCTGAAGCGCATCTGCGCAAGGTCCGCGCCGGCCAGGATCTGGTGGTGACCGTCGATGCCTATCCCGATGAGCAGTTCAAAGGCGCGATTTACGCGATTGAGCCTGCCGTTGACGAAGCCACGCGCACCGTGCTGCTGCGTGCGCGCGTGCCGAATCCCGGGGTGCGTCTGAAGCCGGGCATGTTCGCGCGGGTCAATCTGACACTGGAGCGCCGCGACGATGCGCTGCTGGTTCCGGAGCAGGCCGTCGTGCCGCGCGGCACCGGCCGCTATGTGTTTCGGATCGTTGACGGCAAGGCTGTTCTGACCAGAATCGAGCTTGGTGTGCGCCGACCGGGCGAGGTGGAGGTTGTTTCCGGGCTGGAGGCAGGACAGGCCGTTGTCACCGATGGCCAGTTGAAACTGCAGGACGGCGGTGCCGTGACGGTGCTGACAGAGAAACCGCAGACGGCGCGGCCGTAACATGTTCCTGCCCGAGATTTCCGTCCGGCGCCCCGTGCTGGCCACGGTGATGAGTCTGTTGATCATCCTGGTTGGCGTCATTTCCTTCGACCGGCTGACCGTCCGCGAATATCCGAAAATCGATTCGCCCGTGGTCTCGGTGCGCACGGTGTATACGGGTGCGAGTCCGCAGGTGATTGAATCGCAGGTGACGCAGCCGCTGGAGGACAGCATTTCCGGCATCGAGGGCGTCAAGACGCTGAAATCGGTCAGCCGCGAGGAAGTCAGCCAGATTACCGTTGAATTCACCAATGACCGCGATCCGGATCTGGCGGCCAATGATGTGCGTGACCGGGTATCGCGTGCGCGCGGGCGCCTGCCCGATGAAGTGAATGAGCCGATCATCGCCAAGGTGGAAGCCGATGCGCAGGCGATCATGTGGCTGCGGCTGTTTTCCGAAACGCACAGTCCGCTGGAGATCTCGGATTATGCCGACCGTTATGTTGCTGACCGCCTGAAAACCCTGCCCGGCGTGGCTTCGGTGATCATCGGCGGTGAACGGCGTTATGCGATGCGCATCTGGCTCGACCGCGAACGCCTCGCAGCCTACGCGCTGACGCCGCAGGACGTCGAAGATGCCTTGCGCCGGCAGAACGTCGAAGTGCCGTCGGGACGCATCGAGAGCAGCCAGCGCGAGTTCACGGTGCTGTCGGAATCGGACCTGCGCACGCCGGTGCAGTTTAACCGGCTGATCATCCGCGAAGTGAAGGGTTATCCGGTACGTTTGAGTGACGTCGGTCGTGCCGAGCTCGGCGCGCAGGACGATCGCAACATCCTGCGCGTCAACGGCAATCCCGCCGTGGGCATGGGCATCGTCAAACAGTCGACGGCCAACACGCTGGCGGTGGCGCGGGCGGTCAAGGGCGAATTGCCGGGAATCACCGCGGCGCTGCCGCCCGGCATGCAGATCGCAGTGGCATTCGATACTTCGGTATTCATCGAAAAATCGATTAGCTCCGTCTACACGGTGATGGCGGAAGCACTGGTGCTGGTGGTGCTGGTGATTTTTTTCTTCCTGCGTTCGATGCGCGCGACCCTGATCCCGTTCATCACCATTCCCGTGTCGCTGATCGGCGCCTGCTTCCTGATCTGGATCATGGGGTTCTCGATCAATGTGCTGACGCTGCTGGGCATCGTGCTCGCGGTCGGCCTGGTCGTCGACGATGCGATCGTGGTGCTTGAAAACATCCATCGTCATATCGAAGACGGCATGGCGCCGGTCGAAGCCGCACTGACCGGGGGGCGTGAGATCGCTTTCGCGGTGGTGGCCATGACGGTCACGCTGGCCGCGGTATTCGCGCCCCTGGCTTTTGCCACCGGCAACACCGGGCGGCTGTTCCTCGAGTTTGCGCTGACGGTGGCCGCGGCGGTGGTGGTGTCGGGGTTTGTCGCACTGACGCTGACGCCGATGATGTGTTCGAAGCTGCTGCGCCGCGAGCGCAATCATGGCCGCCTGTATAACGCACTGGAGCGCTTTTTTGTTGCGCTTGCGGCGGGGTACGAGCGGTTGCTGCGGTGGAGTCTGGCGCACCGGCTGATGGTGATCGCGGTGTTCGCACTGGTTGCAGCCGGTGGCGGGCTGTTGTTTGCGACCATCAAATCGGAATTGTCGCCGCTGGAAGACCGCGGGTTTTTTCTGGGGGTGATGTCGGGCCCGGAGGGCGCAACCAAGGAATACATGGATGATTATGCGCGGATCTGGGAGCGCATCTACAGCGAGGTGCCGGAGATCAACGCCTATTTCGTCGTTGTTGCCCCGGGGCTTGAACGCCCCAATCCCGTCAACTTTGCGTTGTCATTCGTGCGGCTGAAGGACTGGGAGGAGCGTGACCGCAAGACACAGCAGATCACGGCATCGATTGCGCCGAAAATGTTTGCAACCATGCCCGGCGTGCTGGCGTTTGCGGTGAATCCACCATCGCTCGGTCAGAGCTTTCGCAACCCGCCGGTGCAGTTCGTCGTGCAGGGCACTTCATACGATGAACTCGATCGCAAGGTGACCGCGCTGGTGGACAAGGCGCGCACCTCGCCGGCACTGGCCAATGTCGACAGCGATCTCAAGCTCAACAAGCCGCAGTTGACGGTGGATATCGACCGGGAAAAGGCGGCCTCGCTGGGGATCCAGATCGACACCATAGGGCGCACTCTGGAGACGCTGCTCGGGGGGCGCCAGGTGACGCGCTTCAAGCGCGAGGGCAAGCAGTACGATGTCATCGTCAAGCTGGAGGACAAGGACCGGCGGCAGCCCACGGATCTGACCTCGATTTACGTGCGCGGTGCCGGTGGCGGCATCACGCAACTGTCCAATCTGGTGACGGTGCGCGAGACCGTTGCACCCAAGGAGCTCAATCACTACAACCGGCTGCGGGCGGCGGTTATTTCCGCGAACGTCGCCCCGGGTTATTCACTCGCCGAAGCGCTGGCCTTCATGGAGCAGGCGGCGGGCGAGGTGCTGGATGCCGGTTACCAGACTGCGCTCGACGGACAGTCGCGCGAGTTCCGCGAATCGGGGCGGCAGCTTTACCTGATATTCGTACTGGCCCTGGCTTTCATTTACCTGGTGCTGGCCGCGCAGTTCGAGAGTTTTCGCGGACCGCTGGTGATCATGCTGACGGTACCGCTGGCGATGACCGGTGCGCTGCTGGCGATGAAACTGACCGGCGGATCGCTCAATGTCTACAGCCAGATCGGCCTGGTGATGCTGATCGGCCTGATTACCAAGAACGGCATTCTGATCGTCGAGTTCTCGAACCAGTTGCGTGATCGCGGCAGGGAAAAAACCGAAGCGCTGGTCGAGGCCTGCACGCTGCGGCTGCGGCCCATCCTGATGACTCCGACAGCGACGGTGCTGGGTGCCGTACCGCTGGCTGCGGGCGTGGGTGTCGGTGCCGAGTCGCGTTCTGCCATCGGCTGGGTGGTCATCGGCGGCATGAGCGTGGGCACCTTGTTCACGCTATTCGTGATTCCAGTGGCTTATACCTA
>JBFKCU010000204.1:0-5544 GCA_041620115.1 Burkholderiales bacterium
AGCCGGGTGAAGCGTGTCAGCGCCCAGGACATTGCTTCGGGCACGAAACGCCGCAGCAGTTCAGTTGATCGCATCCTCTCCTCGAAGCTGCCCGGTTTCTTGTTTTGTCGCGACGGGACTCCGCATTGTAGACGAGCTTCAGGCGCGCTGTACAGACGGTTTCATTGACACTGAATCCGCCGCTTTTGTATAGTCGGGAACGCCTTCGCGCCGGCGACCAGTCACGCTCAACGCGGCGCGCGCCCACCATCCACGGAGACCTCAATGTCCAAGATCACCCTGCAGCAGGCCAATACCATTATCGAGAAAGCGTTTGCCAAGGCGAAGGAGGCCAAAATCAAGCCGCTGGCGGTGGTGGTGCTCGACGATGCCGGACATGTGGTTGCTGCACAGCGCCAGGACACCGCATCAATGTTTCGTTTCGATGTGGCTCTGGGCAAGGCCTGGGCAGCGGTCGCAATGAGCTGTTCCAGCCGTGCGCTGGCGGCGCGGGCGAGAGAGAACCCCAATTTCATGATCACCCTGGCAGCAACGGCCCAGGGCAAGTTCCTGCCGCAGCCCGGCGCGGTGCTGATCAAGGATGCTGCCGGCAACATTCTCGGCGCGGCGGGCGCGAGCGGCGGTTCGGGCGACGAGGACGAGGCCTGCTGCGCCTATGGTGCCGAGCAGGCCGGACTGAAGCCGGTGATTTGAGCGGAAAAAAAGGATCTATGTCATGACGGCAAAAGCGGAAACAAAGACCAAGGGTGCAGTCAAAGGTGGCAACGGGAAGTTCATCTTTCCGCTGGCAGAGATGGCCAAGATTGAGGCCGGTACCGGATATTCAACCGCTGTGGGACCGGTGGTGGAGGGTGAGCGCATGCAGTGTGCGCTGGTGACCAAGCCGAAGGGCACGGGCTCGCGGCCGCACCTGCATCCGAACGAGCAGTGGAATTACGTCGTCAAGGGCACGTTGCGCGTCAAGGTGGGCGATGGTGAAGAGCAGCTGTGTGGACCGGGCACGTTGCTGTATTTCCCGGCGAACATAGTGCATTACACGATTGCGACGCCGGAAGAGGATGTGGTGTTTTTTGCGGTCAAGGACCTGTCGCACGGGATTATCGGCAAGGCAGCCGACGGAACCATGGCCGGCGGGCATTTTGATCCAGGCTACGGGCCGAAGCCCGCATAATGCCGCGCAGCCTCCCCGCCCAGCCGGGCATGGCGCTGGCCGAAGTTGACACGCCTTCACTGATCCTTGATCTCGACGCGTTCGAACGCAATATGCAGCGCCTGCGGGATTCGCTGGCGGGCCGCAAGATCATGCTGCGGCCTCATGCCAAAAGCCATAAATGTCCGCAGATCGCCCTGCGCCAGATTGCACTCGGCGCCGTCGGCATATGCTGCCAGAAAGTCAGCGAAGCCGAGGCCATGGTGGAAGGCGGCGTGCAGGACGTACTGGTGGCCAACGAAGTCGTCGGTGCGGCGAAGCTGAAACGGCTCGCGGCGCTGGCGCGGCAGGCGAAAATCTCGGTCTGCGCCGATGATGCCGGCAACGTGGCGCAGCTCGATGCGGCGGCACGGGAGTTCGGCGTCACCATCGATGTGCTGGTCGAGGTCAATGTCGGCGCCAACCGCTGCGGGGTCGAGCCGGGCGAGCCGGCATTGAAGATCGCGCAGGCCATCGCCGCCTGCAAGAACCTCCGCTACGCGGGTTTGCAGGCCTATCAGGGTGGCGCTCAGCATATGCGCAAGGTCGAGGAGCGTCGTGCGGCAATTGACGCCGCGGTGGAGGCGGTTGAGCGCACGCTGGCGTTGATCGAGAATGCCGGGTTGCCGCGCGGCAAGGTAACCGGCGCCGGCACCGGCACTTATCTGTTTGAAGCAACAAGCCGGGTTTATGACGAACTGCAGGTCGGATCGTATATATTCATGGATGCCGACTACGCCAGGAACGACTGGACTGAAAGCGGCATTCCGCATTTCGAACACAGCCTGTTTGTCTGGACGACAGTGATGAGCCGTACGCGGCCTGACATTGCGATCGTCGATGCCGGATTGAAAGCGTCAAGCGTGGACTCCGGCATGCCGCGGGTTGCCGATTCGGCAGCCGAGTTCCTCAAGGCTTCCGACGAGCACGGCGTGATCAGGATCAACGCGGCGCCGGGCTTCGCGCTGGGCGACAAGCTCAGGCTGATTCCCGGGCACTGTGATCCGACCGTCAACCTGTACGATCACTACGTCTGTGTGCGTGGCGGCAAGGTCGAAGCACTGTGGCCGATTACCGCGCGTGGCGCAGTCTGGTAGCAGAGGAGTGATTCCAAATGGCTGTCATCCGTAAGATCGGCTTCATCGGCGTCGGCAACATGGGCAATCCGATGGCGGCGAATCTGCTCAAGGGCGGATTCGATGTCACGGTCTTCGACGCGCGGACCGAGACCGCGGCGGCATTCGTCGCAGAGCATGGCGGCCTGGCGGCCGCCTCGCTGGCCGAGGTTGCGCGCGACGCCGATGCGATTGTAACCATGCTGCCCGACGACAAGATTGTGCGTAAAGTGATGCTCGATGCCGGCGCCGCCGCGGCGCTGGCGCGCGGCGCTGTGCTGATCGACATGGGCACCTGCGATCCCACCGGCACGCGCGCAACGGCGGAAGCGCTGGACAAGCTCGGTATCGCCATGGTCGATGCGCCGGTAATGGGTGGTGTGGTGTTCGCGAAGGACGCGACGCTGGACATCATGGCAGGAGGCAGTGCGGAACTGGTGGCGCGCTGCACACCCGTGCTCAAGGCCATGGGCCGCGCAATCACGCACTGCGGGCCGGTGGGCTCGGCGCATGCGATGAAGGCGCTGGCAAACTACATCAATGCCTGCGCGCTGATCAATGCCGTGGAGGCGCTGACCATCGGCAAGAAGTTCGGTCTTGATCCGAAAATGATGGCCGACGCGCTGGTGCCCATGTGCGCCGGGCGCAACCATCCGATTGAGAAGAAAGTCATCCCGCAGATACTGACGCGCAAGTATGGCACGGGCATGGCACTCAGCTTTATCGCCAAGGACGTGCGCATAGCCGTCGACACGGCACACGCCATCGGCGCGGCAGTGCCACTGGGTGAAAAGGTGTCTGAGCTGTGGGACGCAGCGGTCAAGCAGGTTGGTGGCGGCGTCGACCAGACGGAGATCGTACGCTACTGGGAAGAAGCGACCGGCGTGCGGCTCTGACCGCGCCGGGCCAGCATCAGCAGGACGCAGACGGTCGCCATTGCGGCGAGCAGGTGTTTCAGCGTATGGCCGCTGACCACGCTCGAGGTCAGTGCATAAACGCCGCGGTCGTAATACTCGGCGACTTTGGCGAGCGCATAAAAGCCGACGCCGTAAAGCAGATAGTGCCGGTGCGTGTAGCGACCGGGGAAGACCGTGATTACATAAGGAATAACCAGCAGCGGCGTCAGCTGAACCCAGATGTACACGCGAAGATCGTCGCTGACTTTCCACCACAGAACGCTCGCGATGCCGGCCGCCAGCGTGCCGATCAGCAGCTTTCTTTCGATGGTCGAACTGCCCAGATGTTCGCTCAGCAGCGCGGTAAAAAGGCCCATGAAAGCCACCGTCATCGGCAGCCGGTCCCAGACGAGCGGGTTGTCGCCCGGAGCATAGTGGTAATAGCCGGAGCCGAAGAATACGAGTGCGACCCCGGTGAAAAAAACTGTCCACGAACCGGTTGCGCCGTTGTCAGGATGATGCCGGCACCACCATACGCCGGCAATGCCCGTGGCGAAGAACGCGAGATTGGAGGCGATGTTGCCGCAATTCGGCAGCCCCAGACAGCTGCGCGTGTCCGCGAATACATGATAGCCGCGGTCCTGCGGTATGGGGATGCCGTACACGATCAGCAGATAGAGCAACGGCGCGATCACCAGCAGCAGCAAGCCCGCCTCACGCCAGCCTGGACGCGGTCGTGCTGATTTTTGCATGTTGTCGTCCTCCGATAGCAGCACGTTCCGGCCGGAGCCGGTAAGCAGTTTTCGAACCGTCACTTATAATCGGGCGCAGCAGGAAGACTCTACATTAAAACAACCGGAGGACAGGCAATGGCGCAACAGAAAACCAAAGTGGTGCTGGGGACGGCAACGCCCGGCGGCGGATTCCCCGCTTATGGCTGGCCCTACGCGGAAGTGCTCAACGCGACGGATTCCACTCTCGACATCGAACCCATCAATACCAAGGGCAGTGGCGAAAACGTCGGTCGCATCGAGGACGGTTCGTTGGATCTTGCTCTGGCGACCGGTGAGGTGACTTACGAGGCCGTGAACGGCATCGGCAGAGCACCGTGCAAGAACATCCGCATCATCAATGCCACCTACTCGCAGGCGGGCATGTTCATGGTGCTTGCGGACAGCCCGTATAAAACGATCAGTGATCTTGTTGGCAAGACCGTGGTTTGGGGCGCGTCGAGTTCAGGCTTCGTGGTGCTGGCGCGTTATGTCTTCGACGGACTCGGGCTGGATCTGAAAAAGGATTTTGATGCGCGCCTGCTTGAAAAAGCCGGTGACGGTCCGCCGCTGGTTAACAGCGGTGAAGCCGCGGCGATGTGGGGCGGCGGCGTCGGCTGGCCGCCGTTCATGAAAATCGCGAACAACCCCAAGGGCATGCGCTTTATCTCGCCCAGCACCGATGAAATCAGGCGTATCCAGGCCAAGCACACTTTCCTGAAGCAGACGACCATGCCCGCCGGCAGCTATCCGGGCCAGGCCGGGCCGGTCAATTCCGTGGGGTCGTGGCCGTTCGTGCTGGCGCGTGCATCGCTACCGGACGATGTGGCTTATCGTCTGGCAAAGGCGCTGCACCAGGGGCATGCTGCGCTGGCGGCGAAGCTCGATCAGGCGCAGGAGTCTACGCTGGAGAACACGCTGGCGGCAGCGCCGACGCGCGACCTGATCCACCCCGGGACACTCCAATACATGAAGGAAATCGGACTGTGTTGAGCGCGCTGTGTTGAGCGATCCGGTTTAAAAATCGTATAGCCGGGCGGGATTGGCGACCAGCACCCGCTCGCGCTGTGCTGCGTCCGGCACCCACTGCAGCAGCAGATCGCACATGTCGCCATCGTTCGGGGTGGCGCCTTTGTGCATCACATGGGGCCAGTCAGTGCCCCAGATGATGCGGTCGACATTGGCGGCGATCAGCGCATGCGCAAAAGGAATTGTGTCAGCGTGCGGCATGGGTTGGCCGGAGATGCGGTACGGTCCGGTCAGTTTGACCCACGCCTTTCCGGTTTGCATCAAACGCAGCAGCGCCTGGAACCCCGGCGCGTCCACCCCCAGCGACGTTTTCATGTAACCGAGATGCCCCAGCACGATGGGCACCGGAAAATCCGCGAACGTGCGGTCCATGTCGGCGAACTCGTCGGCATGCATCAGGAATTCCATGTGCCAGCCCAGGGCGGCGATGCGTTGCGCCAGCGGGCGCAACATGCTCATCGGCAACGTACCTGCCTTGCGGTCCTTGACGTCGACGATATTGACCCGCACGCCACGCACGCCGGCGGCATGCATGGACTTTAGAT
>JBFKCU010000205.1:0-5494 GCA_041620115.1 Burkholderiales bacterium
CGGACCATTGCCGCACCCCGAGGTGCCGCTGCAGGGCGCCGCGATGCTGCGCATCCATGCCGATACACTGGATCGCCTGATCAACGAAGCCGGTGAAGTCGGTATCGCGCGCAGCCGGATCGAGGGGGAGCTGCGCAACATAAAGCAGTCGCTACAGGAACTCGACGAGAGCATGAGCCGGCTCAAGAGCCAGTTGCGCGAAATCGAAGTGCAGGCGGACAGCCAGATGCAGTCGCGTCAATCCGTAATCGCCGCGGACCGGCCGGAGTTTGACCCCCTGGAGTTCGACCGCTACACGCGATTGCAGGAACTCACCCGGCTGATGTCGGAAAGCCTGCACGACGTGTCCACCGTGCAACAGACGCTGCTGCGCAACGTCGGCGAAGTCGAGGCGGCCGTGCTGCAACAGGCACGGGGCAGTCGCGACCTGCAGCAGGACCTGATGCGGACGCGGACGGTGCCGTTTTCCAATCTTGATGAACGGCTGTACCGCATCGCCCGGCAGACCGCACGCCAACTCGACAAAAAGATCAATCTCGAGATCAACGACAGCCACATTGAACTCGATCGCAGCGTACTGGAACGGATCGGCGCCCCGCTGGAACACCTGTTGCGCAACGCCATCGCGCACGGCATCGAGCCGCCCGCGCAACGTCGCGCCGCCGGAAAACCCGAAACCGGAGAGATTTCCATTTCGCTGCGTCAGGAAAGCAACGAGATCGCGATCATCATCCGCGACGACGGCGCCGGCCTGGATCTGTCCAGACTGCGGGCCAAGGGGATCGAGAAAGGGCTGCTGGAGGCCGGACAGGCCGTGTCAGACGATGAATTGATGGCGCTTATTTACGCGCCGGGATTTTCCACGGCCGAAACGGTGACCGAACTCTCAGGCCGCGGCGTGGGCATGGACGTGGTGCGCAACGAGGTCATGGCGATCGGCGGCCATATTGAAACCGCATCAGTCGCCGGCAAGGGCATGACCTTCAGCGTTTTCCTGCCATTAACGCTGGCTGTCACGCAGGCGGTACTGGTGCGTACGGGAACGGACACCTTCGCCGTTTCATCAGCCATGGTGGAGCAGGTGCTGAGTCTTGAACCCGCACAATGGTCCGCTGCCCGCGAACGCGGCAGCATAACGGACCGCGGGATTTCCTATCCGCTTCATACCCTGCATCAGTTGCTCGGATACCCGGCCCCCGACGTCGTGGCCGAGGGTTACCGCTCGGTGCTTCTGCTGCGCAGCGGTTTGCAGCGTATCGCGCTGTATGTCGATGGGCTGACCCGCAATCAGGAAATCGTCGTCAAGAACATCAATCCGCAACTGTCGCGGGTAGCCGGCGTCACTGGCGCCACGGTGCTCGCCGACGGCCGCGTGGTGCTGATCATCAATCCCGTACACCTGACCCACCGCATGCCGCCGGCGATCAGTGAAGCACCACCGGCACCAGTCGTTGAAGCGCCGCCGCTGGCGCCCACGGTCATGGTCGTTGATGATTCACTGACGGTGCGGAAAATCACCGGACGGTTGCTCGAGCGCGAAGGCTACCGGGTCGTCACCGCCAAGGACGGACTGGACGCACTGGAACAACTGGACAGCGTCCTGCCGGACGTCATGCTGGTGGATATCGAAATGCCGCGCATGGACGGTTTTGATCTCTCCGCCCGTATACGCCAGGACGCGCGGACCGCAGCCATCCCCATCATCATCATTTCGTCACGCACTGCCGACAAACATCGCAGTCGTGCACAGCAGATCGGCGTCAATGCGTTTCTGGGCAAGCCCTATCAGGAGTCAGAGCTACTGGCCCATGTCGCGCAGTATCTGAAACAAGGGTCCTAGCGCAAATATCGGCGGGGATATCAACAGACCGGTGATCTAATTACGCTTTTTTCGGCGCAATCAAACCCTCCTGCTCCAGCAGGCGGTAGACACCGCCCGCCTGCACCAGCGCCAGCAACGGCGCCGGCAACGGCTTTCCCTGCAGCGCCTGGTCGCGCGCGATATTGCGCACCCGGGCGGTTTCAAATTCGACTTCAGCCTCCTCGCCCTCGGTAAAGGCCGCGTGCACCCCCGGACACTCCAGCGCCGGAAACGCAAAATTCACGCAGTTGCGCAGGAACAGTCCGTTCAGGGACTCGGCAACCAGGCACGACAAGCCGAGGTTCTTCAGTGAACGCGCCGCGGCACGGCTGGACCCCATACCGAAGTTTCTGCCGCCGATCAGAATGTCGCCTTTGCGCACCTGCTGCGCCCAGCCCGGACGGTTCGCATGGAACACGAATTGCGCCTGCTCCTCATGCGTCAGATAAAACGCCTTGTTGGGCAGAATCAGGTCCGTGTTGATATTGTCGCCGACCATCCAGACGCGCGCCTTGAATCGCATGCACTCAGGGACCACTGCATTCACCGCAGAAATTCCCTCGGATCAGTAATGACGCCGGTGACCGCCGACGCCGCAACAGTCGCCGGAGACGCCATGTAAACCTGCGAGCTCGGATCCCCCATGCGCCCCTTGAAATTGCGCGTGCTCGAGGTCAGGCAGATTTCGTCCGGTCCCAGTACGCCCATATGGCCGCCACCACAGGCGCCGCAGGTCGGCGGCGCAATCATCGCCCCCGCTTCAATCAGCGTCTGCACGGCGCCGCTGGCGACGACATCGCGATACACCGTCTGCGAAGCCGGGGTGACGATGAAACGCACGCCGGGTGCAATACGCCGTCCCTTGACCACGCGTGCTGCAAGCTCGATGTCGTCCTGGGTGCCGTTGGCGCAGGAACCGAGGTATGCCTGGTCGATGCGGGTGCCGGCGACTGTACCCACGGCCTGCGAATTATTGACCACGCTGTCCGGCAACGCCACCAGCGGCTCCAGTGCCGACAGATCAACCTTGCGCACCGCGTGATACGTGGCGTCGGCGTCCGGCTGCACCGGCTGATAGGGCCCCGGGTTGCGGTTCCTGACCCAGGATTCCAGTGCCGCGTCGGCTTCAAACGTGGCAAATTCCGCCGAAAGTTCCGCCGACATCGCCGCCAGGGTCTTGCGTGCGTTGATTGACAGGCCGGCAACACCCGGTCCGCCGTATTCGACGTTCATCGTTGCATGGTCGCCATGCACTCCGGCAATCTGCAGAAAGGCATCCTTGGCGGTCACCGCATCCGGCAGCCTGCCGGTGAGTTCGTAGCGCACCGTCTCGCCGCAGCGGAACCAGGTCTGCCCCTTGATCGCCGCATAAATGATGTCCGGTCCGCCAACGCCGCGGGCAAGACAATTGAACACGCCCGCGCTGCAGGTATGCGAATCACTGCACAGCAGCACCGAGCCCGGCAAGGCGTAACCGTAATCGGCCACCAGCTGGTGGCTGATGCCCTGATTGTGGCCGACGTCGTGAAAGCGCTTGATGCCGAAGCGTTTGACGAAAGCGCGCCCGGTGACCTGTGCCGCCGCGGCCTGCTGCGTCGGCGCGGGCACACGGTGATCAAACGTCACCACGATTTTTGACGGATCGGAAACTTGAAGAATTTCACGCCAGTTGTTGGGCATGAAATTGTTGTCGAACAGGATCACGGTATCGACATCCACCGTCACCACATCACCGGGCGCCACGGTTCTGCGGCCGCCCTTCGCGGCGAGGATCTTCTCCGCAATGGTCATGCCCATGGCTGTTTCCTAAGCACCGGTGTACTTGCGTTCCATCTCGTCGAGCGTTTTCATGCCCATCAAGTCGTTGAGTTCCTCGAACCCGACCTGAAGATCGGTGCGGTCTACCACCTTGTTTTGACCGACCACCTCGTCCTTGAACACATCCAGCGCGTTCATCATGCCGCGCAGCGCGGCGGTCGTCAGCAGGCGCGGATAACTGACCGCGGCCACCCCGATGTCCTGCAGCTGTTTCGGGCTCATCAGCGGCGTGGTCTTGCGCGGGCGCATGCCCAGCCCCATGTTGACGATCAGGGGTTTCGGCACGTTCTTCGCAACCTTGGCAATGTCTTCCTTGGACAGCAGCGCGTCGGCGTACATCACGTCGGCACCGGCCTCGGCATACAGGTTCAGCCGCCGGATCGCCTCATCCACCCCGTGCGGTCCCGCCGCATCGGTGCGCGATACGATGACGAAGTCGTTGTCACGGCGCGCATCGACCGCCGCCTTGACCTTCTGCACCATCTCCTCGGCGGGTATGCATGACTTCCCGGCCATGTGGCCGCAGCGCTTGGGCCACACCTGGTCTTCGATCATCAATGCCGCCATGCCGGCCTTCTCGAAAGCGCGCACGACGAAATGCACTGTCATCGCGTTGCCGTAGCCGGTATCGGCGTCAGCGCGCAACAGCAGGTCGGTGCAGTCGGCCAGGCGTCGCGCGTTGTTGAGGTTTTCCTCAAAGGTCATCACGCCGCGATCCGCCCAGCCCATGCGGCTTTCCGACACGCCGGCCCCCGAAATTGCCGCGGTCCTGAACCCCGCGTGCTCGACCAGCCGCACACTGTAGCCGTCGTAGACCCCGGGCTGCACCAGAATCTCGGGCGCATGAATCAGCGCCTTGAATTGTTTGCCTTTACTGGCCATTACATTCCCCGGTTACTGGTGCCCGACGGCACTTGGAGGAGAGCTGGAGTAAAAAGTGTAGGTATTCTTGCCCTGCTTTTTCGCCGCATACATCGCCTTGTCCGCGCTCTTGAGCAGTTCTTCCGCGGTATCGCCATCCTGCGGGAACACGGCGATCCCGATGCTGATCGTCACAAACACCTCCCTGCCATCGATATGGTAGGGCTCAGCGACGGCGGCAAGCATGCGCTCGGCCACCAGCGCCGAATTCTGCGGCACCGTCAGCTTGGTAAGCATCACGGTAAATTCGTCACCGCCAAGCCGCGCAATCCGGTCTTCGTTTTCCAGCAACTGCGCGCGCCCGAGGCTGTCGTCCTGGCGCAGCGTATCGCGCAACCGCGCCCCGACCTCCTTCAGCAACCGGTCGCCCGCACCGTGACCCAGCGCATCATTGACCTCCTTGAACCCGTCAATGTCGACGAACATCGCGGCGAGCACCTCATGGTGCCGGATCGCCCGCGCAATCGCCTTGCGCATCTGTTGCGCAAAAAACTCGCGGCGTGCGAGCCCGGTCAGGCCGTCATACATGGCGCCGCGCCGTGCCTCAAGTTCAGAGCGCTTGCGCGTCGTGACATCGCGGATGTTGATGACGATGCCCTGGACATCCGGATGATCGCGCAGATTGGTGGCGATGGCCACGTAATGCCGCCCGCCCTTGACCCTTTGGCGGCCCTCAAATTCAAAACGATGCACGTGATCCGGCTGGGCCACGACCTGGTCCAGCCACACGGCCATATCACTGCGAAATTCCTCGCTGGCACAGTCGACCAGAGAAATGCCGATCGGGTCGGCACCCGGCAGGCCGATCTGCCGCAAGTCCTTCAGCGTTGAATAGGTGATGGTCAGATCCGCACCGAGCACCAGAATGGCGTCCGGGGAATGCTCGATCAATGC
>JBFKCU010000206.1:0-5488 GCA_041620115.1 Burkholderiales bacterium
CCGCGATCCCGGCGTCCGGCGATGCCCGCCGCCCACGAATAGGCGACGTGCTCGTCGGTCGCAAACGGAATTTCGACGTCACTGCCGGGCGGGTATTCCTCGCGATGCTGCTCGAGCAGTCGCAGTCGTTGTGCCTCGCGTGCATGGACCAGTGCCAGCGGATCGGCATAGCCGAGTTCGCGCGCCGCATGCAGTGGCCAGTTGGGGTTGTCCATCAGCCCGCGCGCCAGTGCAATCAGATCGGCATCGCCATTGCGCAGGAGGCTTTCCGCGTGGCGCGCACCGGTGATCATGCCGACGGCCACTGTGGGCATGCCGGTTTCGCGCCGGATCTCCCGCGAATAGCCCGCCTGGAAACCCGGGACACGGGGAATCGCCGGCAGGCTGCCTTCACTGCCGCCGCCAACGCCGATACCGCCGGACGAACAGTCGATCACGTCGACGCCGTGGTCCTTGAGCGCCCGAACCAGCGTCAGCGTGTCTTCGATACCCCAGACGCCACCGGGCCCTTCAACCACCGAGGTGCGGAAGAACAAGGGTCGCTCGGCAGGCCAGACACCACGCACGGCGTCGACCACCTCCAGTGCGTAGCGCATGCGGCCTTCGAGGCTGCCGCCATAGGCATCGCTGCGCCGGTTCGACACCGGCGACAGGAACTGATGGATCAGGTAGCCGTGCGCGCCGTGGATTTCGCAGATGTCATAGCCGGCATCGACCGACCGTTGCGTGGCCTCGCGCCAGGCCGCGATCGTGTCGCGGATGTCCTGCAGATCCATCTCGCGCGGAATCGCACCGCCCGGCGTCGGCGGCAGGGGACTGGGCGCAAGACCCTGCCAGGGTCGCTCGGCCGCGGTGAGTGTGGCGCGATCCTGCAGCGGGCCGTGCTGGGAGGCGCGCCGGCCGCAGTGTCCCAGCTGGATGGCCGGCACCGCGCCCTGCGCACGGATGAAATCGGTAATGCGCCGGTACGCCGCGACATGGCGGTCAAGGTAAATGCCGGCGCAATGATGGGTCTTGCGGCCGCGCCGCTCCACCGCCGTCTCTTCGCCGAAAACAATGCCGCACCCGCCCATGGCAAAGCGGCCGAAATTGACCAGCTGCCATTCCTCCGGGCCACCGTCGTCCGACAGGTACTGGCACATGGGGGAACTGACGATACGGTTACGCGCGGTAATCGAACGCAGCTGAATCGGTGTGAACAGCAGCGGCGTGCTAACGGGTGTGTCGTTCATGCTGACGTTAATCCTGGTTTTGTCTCCGGAAAAGCCCTGATAGTGTAATCGAACGCCTGTCCCGTTCACGGGGCGCATGCCCGTCAACACGCTATTCCATCGCGCTCCACAACTTGTCGAGCCGCTTGTACGACACCGGATACGGCGTCTTCAGCTCCTGCGCATAAAGCGACACGCGCAGCTCTTCAATGTGCCATCTGAACTCGGCGAGGCGCGGATCGACGGTACCGGTCTTGCGCTGCAGATCGAGACGCATTTCGTAACGGCCCCAGAGCTGCGCGATGCTGGCCGCATGCTTGGCGTCGCGCTCGGCATTCGCCGGGAATTTTGCCAGCCGCATGCGCATGGCCTGCAGGTAGCGCGGCAGGTGGGTCAGCTGCGGCCACGGTGTTGCACTGAAAAACCCCTTGTAGATGAGGCGCTGGCATTGGTTGCGCACGTCATTCGCGGCGCGCGCGACATTCCCCTTGGCCGCGCTCAATGCCAGTGCAAGCTGATGATGCTCGGCGGCGATCGTGACAAACATGCGGCACGCCGCCTCATTCACGGCGGGCAGCCGCGTGCGTGCGCGCTTGACCTGCTCTTCGAACGCCTTCAATCCCCGCGGCAGTTCATCCTCGCCGATGAACGCACGGTCGCAGATCGCGTTAATGAGGTCGGCGCGCAGTTCATCGACATTGGCGACGGCGCGCAACTGCAATGCCGCCTGTTCGAAGCCGCGCAGGTTTTTCTCGAGCTGGCGCAGTTGCTCCTTGAGTACCAGCCGCGTCAGCCGCACGATGCCGGCGCGCATCGACTCGCGCGCCACGGCTTCGACATCAAACAGCTGGATCGCGACGCTGTCGGTGTCATCGACCAGCGCCGGGTAACCGGTCACCTTGCGCCCGGCGCGGGTGAAGGTGATGGTCTGCGGCAGGTCGCCGAAATCCCAGCTGCGGATGTCCTTGCGTTCGATGCCGGTGCCGGCACTGGCCGCGCCGAAGGTGAGTTGCGCCGCCTCGCCCAGCTGCGTCTTCAGTGCGGCCAGATCGCGGCCGGTGGCCAGCTCGCGGCCGGATTCATCGACGACACGGAAATTGCATTTAAGATGCGGCGGATAATCGATCGCGGCGGCAGTTTCCCGTGCCAGCGGTGCGCCGGCCGCCCGCGACGCATAGCGCGCGACGGCATCGGCGAAGCTGCTGCCCGCCGTGCCTTCGGTTTCAAGAAACCGCGTGATGTGTTCGGTCGGCGGCGTCAGATGGCGACGCCAGTTCTTCGGCAGCGCCTTGAACGCACAGGCCACCTTGTCGCGAATCATCCCCGGCACCAGCCAGTCGAAGCTCGCGGCATCAAGCTTGTTCAACAATGCGAGCGGCACCGTGGCGGTGATGCCGTCAAGCGCATGGCCGGGATCGAAGCGGTATTTCAGTTTCAGTTCGATCTCGCCCGGATTCTCGCCCACCTGCACGCTTTCGGGAAACTGCGCTTCGGTGATGTCTTCGGCGGCATGGCGCATCAGGTACTCGCGCGTCAGCAGCAGGTGTGCCGCGTTTTTCTGCTCGGCGTCCCGACGCCATTGCTCGAAGCCGGCGCCGTTGACGATGTCGTGCGGAATCAGCGCGTCGTAGAAGGCGAATATGACTTCGTCGCTGACGAGCACGTCGCGCTTGCGCGCCTTGTGCTCCAGGTCCTGCACTTCCTTTATAAGTCGTTGATTTTGTTGTATAAATTTAGCCTGCGTGGCGTAGTCGCCGGCCACCAGCGCGTGACGGATGAAGATCTCCCGCGCCTCCTTCGGATTGATCGCGCCGTAATGCACGCGGCGCTTGGGCACGATGGTGATGCCGTAGAGCGTGACACGCTCGAACGCGGTGACCATCGCGCGCTCGCGTTCCCAGTGCGGATCGAAATAATGACGCTCGACCAGGTCGCGCGCCAGCGGCTCGATCCACTCCGGGTCGATGCGCGCCACCGACCGCGCGTAAAGCCGCGCGGTATCGACCAGTTCCCCTGCCATCACCCACTTTGGCTGTGCCTTGCGCAGGCCCGAGCCGGGAAAAATCGTGAACTTGATGCCGCGCGCGCCGACGTACTCGCCCTCCTCGTTCTTGAAGCCGATATTGCCCAGCAGCCCCGCCAGCAGCGCGCGGTGAATCTGCTCGAACGTCGCCGGCGTCTCATTGGCATGCATGCCGAGCTCGGCCACCAGCGAGGCGAGCTGGCTGTGGATGTCGCGCCATTCGCGCAGCCGCCGCTGTGACAGGAACTGCTCTGCCAGGTCCTGTGCCAGCTTGCGGTTGGATTTTTTGTGCTTGATCGAGTCCGCAAAAAAATCCCACAGTTTCAGGTACGCCATGAAATCCGACTTGTCATCGGCGAACTGTGCATGCGCGCGGTCGGCTGCTTCGGCACGCTCGAACGGCCGCTCGCGCGGATCCTGCACCGACAGGGCGGATGCGATGATCAGCACTTCATTGAGACAGTTCTCCTGCTTCGCCGCGACGATCATGCGCGCGATGCGCGGATCGATCGGGAACTTGGCGAGCCGCCAGCCCACCGGCGTCAGCGCCTTCGTCTGGTCGACCGCTCCCAGTTCGGCCAGCAACTGGTAGCCGTCGGCGATCATGCGCGGCGTCGGCGCCTCAAGAAAGGGAAAATCCTCGACGTCGCCGATCCTGAGCGCTTTCATGCGCAGGATCACATGCGCCAGCGATGAACGCAGGATCTCGGGGTCGGTGTACTGCGGTCGCGCATTGTAGTCGTCCTCGGCATAGAGGCGGATGGCGATGCCCGAGGCGACGCGGCCGCAACGGCCGGCGCGCTGGTTGGCCGAGGCGCGTGCGATTTTTTCGATCTGCAGCTGCTCGACCTTGTTGCGGTAGCTGTAGCGGTTCACACGCGCCAGCCCGGTGTCGATGACATAACGGATGCCGGGCACGGTCAGCGAGGTTTCCGCGACATTGGTCGCGAGCACGATGCGCCGGGCGCCGCCGGTCTTGAACACGCGGTCCTGCTCCTCGAACGACAGCCGCGCATAAAGCGGCAGGATTTCCGCGCCCTTGGGATGATGCTTGCGCAATGCTTCGGCCGTTTCGCGGATTTCGCGCTCGCCGGGCAGAAACACCAGCACATCGCCCCCGGCGCGTTCGCGCCAGAGCTCGGCGACCGCATCGACGATCGCGTCATCGGTATCTTTTTCGTCGTCGGCCAGCGGGTGATAGCGCACTTCGACCGGATACATGCGGCCCGAGACTTCGATCACCGGCGCAGGTTTGCCGTTGATCGTGAAATGCTGCGCAAACCGTTCCGCATCGATGGTGGCCGAGGTGACGATGACCTTGAGGTCGGGACGCCGCGGAATCAGGCGTTTCAGGTAACCCAGCAGGAAGTCAATGTTGAGGCTGCGCTCGTGCGCCTCATCGATGATCAATGTGTCATAAGCCTTGAGGTCACGGTCACCCTGCGTCTCCGCCAGCAGAATGCCATCGGTCATCAGCTTGATATAGGTATTCGCCGACAGCTTGTCGGCAAAACGCACCTTGTAACCGACGACATGGCCCAGCGGGCTCTTGAGTTCATGCGCAATGCGGGTCGCCACGGTGCGCGCGGCAATGCGCCGCGGCTGGGTGTGGCCGATCAGGCCGTGGACGCCGCGCTGCAGTTCAAGACAGATCTTGGGCAGTTGCGTCGTCTTGCCTGACCCGGTCTCGCCGCAGACGATGACCACCTGGTTGTCGGCAATCGCGCGTGCAATGTCGGCACGTTTCGCCACCACCGGCAGTTCTTCCGGCCAGGTCGGCCGCGGAAGGTTGCGCAGGCGCTGTTCGATATCTTCGGGGGTGCGGGGTTTCAAGGTCAAAGGCGTTTAGCCACAGAGGTCGCAGAATTCACAGAGGAAACCTCCGAGGATTTCAGCTCTCTGTGTCCTCTGTGACCTCTGTGGCAATTCAGTTGCTTTTAAATTAAAAAGGCCGGCGTCACCGGCCTTGTTGTCGCCGCAGACACGATCAAAGCTTCACATTCGGGTTCAATGTATAAATACCCGTCAGCTTCGCCTCCGCCAGCACATGGCCGGCGATGGCCTTGCGCACGTCGGCGCCGCCGAATTTTCCCTCGACCGGACATTTTTCGACATCCAGCGCACACAGCGTGAACACATAATGGTGCACGATGCTGTCGTTCCACGGCGGACACGGACCGTCATAGCCGAAGTAGTCACCGGCCATGTCCATGTCTCCGGCAAACCAGCCCGTGTAATCGTTGAGTCCCTGGCG
>JBFKCU010000207.1:0-5478 GCA_041620115.1 Burkholderiales bacterium
AGTGGTGACCCCACGGTAATGCCGGCGTCCCAGGCGCTCGATTGCGCAACCATGGGGGGCGCGCGCGCCCTGGGTCTGCAGGACTGCCTGGGATCGATTGCGCCGGGCAAATTCGCGGACCTGACGGCGGTGAACCTGTCGTCGGCCGCGGTGTCTCCCTGTTATGACCCGATTTCACACCTGGTTTACGCTGCGGGCCGGGAGCATGTAACCGACGTCTGGGTTGCCGGCGTTCGCCGTGTCGCGAACAGCAGTCTCGTCGGTCTGGACGAGACTGCCATCAAGACCCGCGCCAATCAATGGCTGAAAAAAATACAAACATCATGAACACAAACGTAGATCCGGCAGAACTGGAGAAATTCAGTGAACTCGCCCACCGCTGGTGGGACCCCGATAGCGAATTTAGGCCGTTGCACGAAATCAACCCGCTGCGTCTCGCCTACATTAACGACATCGCCGTTCTCGACGGAAAGAAAGTGGTGGATGTCGGCTGTGGCGGCGGCATTCTTGCCGAAGCCATGGCGAAATGCGGGGCACGGGTCACCGGCATTGATCTCGCCGAAAAACCGTTGCAGGTAGCCCGCCTGCATCTGCTCGAATCCGGTCTGGATGTGGCTTATCGCAATGTCGCTGTCGAGGAACTGGCGCGCGAAGCACCAGGAAGCTTCGATGTGGTGACCTGCATGGAAATGCTCGAGCACGTGCCGGATCCGGCCGCCACCGTGCACGCCTGCGCTGCATTGCTGAAGCCGGGCGGTCACGCGTTTTTCGCCACGCTGAACCGCAACCCGAAATCCTATCTCTACGCGATCATCGGCGCCGAATACGTGCTCAAGCTCCTGCCACGCGGCACCCATGACTATGCGCGCTTCATCAAACCCTCGGAACTGGCGGCCTTCTGCCGCAATGTCGGTCTGGATATTGCCGGGATCATCGGCATGACCTACAACCCGTTCAGCAAGGCCTATGCGCTTGAAGCTGATACCGACGTGAACTACATCCTCTGCGGCCGGGCCCCGCAATCGTGAGCGCTGCCGTCCTGTTTGACCTTGACGGCACGTTTGCCGACACTGCGCCCGACCTCGGACGCGCCATCAATGTCATGCGCACGGCACGCGGCCTGACGCCGGTAGCACTGGCCGACACCCGCCGGGTCACGTCACTGGGCGCGCGCGGTCTGCTCGGTGTCGGTTTCGGCATGAGCCCAGGGGACGCGGATTACGATGCGATGCGCGCGGAATTTCTGCAGATCTACGAGAGCAATCTGTGTTGCGACACGGTGCTGTTCCCGGGCATGGCGGAACTGGTCGACCGGCTGGAGCAGCGGGCCATTGCCTGGGGCATTGTCACCAACAAGGCCGAGCGCCTAGCCAAACCGCTGCTGCAGCAACTGGGGTACGGGAGCCGCGCCGCGTGCATCATCGGCGGCGATACCACCGCGCACATGAAGCCGCATCCGGCCCCGCTGCTGGCCGCGGCACGCGCCATCAACGTGGCGCCGCGTGACTGCCTTTATGTGGGAGACGACCAGCGTGACATCGACGCCGGCCGCGCCGCCGCCATGCGTACCGTTGCCGTCCGTTTCGGCTACCTCAATGGCAGCGACCCCGATCATTGGGGCGCCGACGCTATTGTTTCCACCCCGGCAGAAATAGAAAAACTAATTTAAAAACAATAACTTAATTCAATACCCGCACTATGCGATAATCAGCTCCGCTGCGCAGCACTTGAACTTGGGCGGTGCGGCACCATCTTAAGATACATGGGGGCGACTTGGTTTCGACGTGGGTCACAAAGCAGCACAGGGCATGCCAAGGTCCAGTTACCTTGTAAATCCGCTGGAAACTTTATACACGCCAACGACGAGCGTTACGCTCTAGCCGCCTAATACCGGCTAGACGCTGCACTGATCTGCTGATGGGTCAGGCCCCGAGAGGGGTGCAGCGTCATTTACATCAGCCTCTCTGCAGGGCTTGGTCGCTTAGCCTTGTGGATCCGTCGAAGCGACTGGCCAAACACCAGCCTGCCGGTTGGCGGGTGCGAGGCGAGACCCAAATAACCAGGCTAAGCATGTAGTCCTGACTGTGGAGGGCTTGCGGACGCGGGTTCAATTCCCGCCGCCTCCACCATTTTCGGTGTCGGTCTAGACCACTCTGGACCACCTAAAGCCCATGATTCTTATGGGCTTTTCATTTTCCATTCCCGATTTGTTTGGTCTTAAGCGGCCTGCGACAGCTGCCTGGGAGACCGATTGCGCACAAGTTTGCCACCCTCGCGTCGTTGCGCGCTGAACGTGAAACGCTTAATCACCTCGCCGTTGTTGCGCAGCGTAAGCCCTAAACTCAAAATAGGCGTCATGGAAAAACCTGACCTGGCATTCCTCACGATTGCCGAAGCCTCTCGATTAATCCGCGCCAGAAAACTCTCCCCTATCGAGCTTACCGAAGCCCTGCTCTCGCGCATCAGCCTGCTTGATCCGCAGGTCAATGCCTTCATTACCTTAACTGCAGATCGTGCGCGCGCTCAGGCAAGAACCGCCGAGCAGGACATCATGCGCGGCAATTACCGTGGTCCGCTGCACGGCATTCCGTTCGGCCTGAAGGACATCTACAACACCAGCGGTATTCTGACTTCCGGCGGATCGGCGGTATGCCGCAACAACCTGCCGGAATCCGACGCGACCACGACCCTCAAGCTGAACGACGCTGGCGCTGTGCTCCTCGGCAAGCTGCAGACACACGAGTTCGCTCACGGGGGCCCCTCCTTCGATCTGCCCTGGCCACCTGCGAGAAACCCGTGGAACCTCGAGCACTTCACCGGCGGCTCCTCGAGCGGTTCCGGCGCCGCACTGGCGGCGGGCTTCGTGCCTGCGGCATTGGGCTCGGACACCGGCGGCTCCATCCGTGGACCAGCCTCGTACTGCGGCGTCACCGGGTTGATGCCGACCTATGGCCTGGTCAGCCGTGCCGGCGTAATCCCTAACTCATTCACCTTCGACCATTGCGGGCCGATGGCGCGCAGCGCTGAAGACTGCGCAATCCTGCTCCAGGTCATCGCCGGATACGATCCGGCAGATACGGGCAGCGTCCAACATGCCATCCCTGACTACAGCGCCCGCCTGAATCTGGGCGTCAAAGGCCTACGCATCGGCGTCCTGCGACACTACTGGGAAGAAGAGGTGCCGGCCCACCCGGAGCACCGCAAATGCCTGGAGGATGCCGTCAGCGTCTTCCGCGAACTGGGGGCAACAGTCAGCAACTGCCGCAGCCGTCCGGTTCAGGATGGATACGACATCAAGGTCATTATCGCGGAAAGCGAGCTCTTCGCAATCCACCAGGAGCATCTCACCCGCAACCCGGGACTGTTCGGGCGGGACTTTCTCGGTCGCGCATTGCCGGCCTGCCTGTTCCAGTCGGTTGATTACGTGCAAGCGCTGCGCGAGCACCGCCGCTATCTTGAGGAAGTGCGGCCGCTACACGAGCAGTTTGATATTCTGCTGACCTGCGGATTCGGGGCAGCCCCGCGCTTTGAAGACTACCGCAGCGAGAATTTCTGGTTAAAGAGCAACGTCTGCACGCCGTCCAACACCGGACGGATGCCAGCGCTGGCACTTCCCTGTGGCTACTCCGCCGCAGGCCTGCCGCTGGGAATGCAGCTCTTGGGTCGGGCCGGCAGCGACGCGCTGGTGCTGCAAGCCGGAGTCGCCTACCAGCAAGTCACTGACTGGCACCAGCGCCACCCCGTGCTAACGGTCGGCACACCGCTGCCGCTGCCGGACCTGCGTCGCAATGAACCGAGAATGCCTACCCTCGACGCCAGTACACAGTCGCATGTCGAGCAGATGGCTGCCCGTGCAGGCCTCAAACTCGACGAACGGCAGATGATGATCCTGATGGAAAACGCGCCACATGCGCTGGCGATGGCAAGTCGCATGCGCAAAAGCAGGGATCGCATGGAAGCACCGTCGCTGACCTTTCGCTTCTGAAGGCCGCGTCTTCGGCGCCGCTGTAATTCAGTTCGCAGCCAGTACGCGCTGCGCCCAGGCAGCGCGCGCAAACAACAGCGTATCCATCCCCAAAGGCGCAATCAGCTGGACGCCTAGCGGCAGGCCACCGGGACCCGTACCGCAGGGCAAGGTCATGCACGGCAGCTGCAGCAGGGTCCACATCAGGCCGAACGTAGGTTCGCCGGTATTGGACAGGTCAGGCGCCTCGCCCGGAGTGCTCGGCGCAATGATCAGATCGAATTCACCGAATGCATCGGCAATCCACGCCCTGCACTGCAACGTAAGGTCCATTGCGCTTTCGTATTCCTGACGCGTGACCTTGCTGCCGTCGGCTATACGGCTGCCCAGGCTGGGGGAGATCAGCCGCGAATGGCGCGTCCGCTCGTACGTAAGCGCCCGGTAAAACTCATAAGAGCTGATCTTGATCTGCAGTTCGTTCATCCGTGCAAAGTCTGGCGGCAGGATCAGCTCCTTGATGCTCGCCCCGGCCTGCGCAAAGCGCGCCCCGGCCGCGTCCAGTGAGGCCTGAACGGCCGGATCAGCCTGGTCCCACCACGGTGTCCGGCACAGTGCGATGCGCAGCTTCGACGTTGCAGTTGCATCAGGCGCTGGTGCCGCGATGCCTGAAAGCGCCACAGCAAGCAGCGCAGCATCCTCTACTGTCCGCGACAGGACGCCGATGGTATCGAGCGACTCCGCCAAAAACTTGAGCCCGGCGCGGTTGATCAGGCCAAAGCTCGGCTTATAGCCCACCACACCGCAGTAGGCGGCTGGTCGGATGACTGATGACGACGTCTGCGTGCCCAAGGCAATCGGCACCATGAAATCCGCCACTGCAGCGGCCGACCCGCTCGACGAGCCTCCCGGAGTTTGCGTCAATCGATGCGGGTTTCGGGTCTTGTTCGGATGCCGGGTCGCAAACTCGGTCGACACGGTCTTGCCCAGTATCACACCACCGAGCTCCCGAATCTGCGCGACGCACGCCGCATCCGCCACCGGTTGATGCCCGCTGTATATCGGTGAGCCATAAGCGGTGGGCATGTCACAGGTGTCAATCACATCCTTGATCCCGACGGGAATGCCATGCAAAGCAGAGCGCGGCCTCTCCCGGTCGCAGCCCCGCGCCTGCGCAAGCGCCTGCTCCGGATCAATCCACGCCCAGGCCTGGACATCGGTTTCGCGCCAGGCAATCCGCTCCAGACAGGCGCTGACCAGTGCCTCCGAGGTCAGCCGTCCCTCGCGGATCAGGGCGCCGGCAGCACTCGCTGAAAGACGGGCGAGCTCGGGAACCTGCGCAACAAAGACACCTACACCCGCTACATCCATGACCCGTTCATTCCGCTTTGATGTTGGCGTCTTTGATGACCTTGGCCCACTTTGCCTGCTCGGACTCCATGTATTTGGCAAACTGGGACGTGCTCATTTTCTCGACGATGATGCCCTGTTCATCGAGGCGCTTGATCGTATCCGGC
>JBFKCU010000208.1:0-5476 GCA_041620115.1 Burkholderiales bacterium
GACCAAAGCGGCCGCGATATCTGGCTGGAAGTGGATGGCGGGGTCAAGGCCGACAACATTGCCGAGATTGCCAAAGCCGGTGCGGACACTTTTGTCGCCGGTTCGGCGATCTTCGGCGCCAAAGACTACAAGGCCACCATTGCGGCGATGCGCGCCGCGCTCGCAAAATCCTGAGCTTGCACATACGACTGGCCGCGGCGGTAATGCGCGGCGGCGGATGTGTCATCCGGACCCTCGCTACCGCATCATGAACAAAACCTTTCCTATTCCCGTGCAAGCCGTGATGATCGATCTCGACGGCACCATGCTTGACACGATTCCCGATCTGGCGGCGGCGACCAACCTGATGCTCGAGGCTCTGGGTCGCGATCCGGTTTCGGTGGAGACGGCCACCACGTACGTGGGCAAGGGTATTCCCCGACTGGTGGAGCGGGCGCTGGCCGGCGACATTGACGGCCACGCCGGTGCTGCGGAGATGGCGCAGGCGCTGCCGCTGTTCGAGCGGTTCTATGCGGCAGTCAACGGGCGGCATACGAAGATTTATCCGGGAGTACGCGAGGGCCTGGAAGCGCTGCGGGCCGCCGGTTTCCCGCTGGCGTGCGTGACCAACAAGTCGGGCGCGTTCGTGCAGCCATTGCTGGAGCGCATGGACCTCGCCCGGTTTTTCAGCCAGACCATTGCCGGCGACACGCTGCCGCGGAAGAAGCCGGATCCGCTGCCGTTGCTGCATGCCTGCGCCCAGTTTGGCGTGGCGCCGGCGCAGATGCTGATGATCGGCGACTCGGTGAATGACGTGGAGGCGGCGCGCGCGGCAGGGTGTCCGGTATTCTGCGTGCCTTACGGTTACAACGAAGGGCGCGCTGTGCAGAGTCTGGATGTTGATGCTATAGTAGCCGCGCTGACTGATTGTATCTCGTTGATTAAAAAAGGTTAATCGTGTTGTTTTCCACGGAATCCGAAGCCGCGGGCAAGGCCCGGTGCTGGCGTAGCGATTGGCGTCGCTGATCGTGCGTTGCCGGGGTGTTGTTTCGTACTAGATTTCGTGGAGTAAGACATGACTGAAGCTGAATTCGATCGACTCGCCGCCGCGGGCTATAACCGCGTGCCGGTCGTGCTCGAAACCTTTGCCGACCTCGACACACCGCTGTCGATTTATCTGAAGCTTGCCAATCAGCCGTACACCTATCTGCTCGAGTCCGTAGTTGGCGGAGAACGCCACGGCCGTTATTCCTTCATCGGTTTGGCCGCCAGCACGCGCATCGAAGTGCGTGATCATGACTGCATTGAGATCAGTGGCGGGAAGGAGACGTCACGCGAGCGCGCAGATGATCCGCTGGGCTTTGTCGAAAACTATCTCCAGCGTTTCAAGGTTGCGACTGATCCGCGCTTGCCGCGTTTTTGCGGCGGCCTCGTGGGCTACTTCGGCTATGACACCATTCGATATATCGAAAAGCGTCTGGCCCGCACGGATAAGCGCGATGAGCTCGGTACCCCCGACATCCTGCTGCTGGTGTCGGAGGAGATCGCCATCGTCGACAATCTGTCGGGCAAGCTCTCCCTGGTGGTCTATGCCGAGCCCGGAAAACCCGGCGCATGGGCTGCCGCGCGAGCGCGCCTGGCCGCGCTGCTGAAAAAGCTGCGCGCACCGGGCATTCTGCCCGAGAGTGCCCCGACGAAATCCGAGCCGGCCGTGTCCGGCTTCGGCGAAGCGGCCTATCACCGGGCGGTGGAACGCGCCAAACGGTACATTTATGAAGGCGACGTCATGCAGGTCGTGCCGTCACAGCGCATGAGCAAGCCCTTCCATGCGACGCCGATTTCTCTGTACCGTGCACTGCGAACGCTGAATCCGTCGCCGTACATGTTCTATTTCAACCTCGACGATTTTCATGTTGTTGGCGCATCCCCCGAAATTCTCGCGCGCCTCGAGGGCGATACCGTAACCGTACGCCCGATTGCGGGCACACGCCGTCGCGGTGCGACTCCGGAAGAGGATGCTGCGCTGGCCGCCGAATTGCTGGCCGATCCCAAGGAGCGTGCCGAACACATCATGCTGGTGGACCTCGGGCGCAACGACGCCGGCCGCGTCGCGCAAACCGGCAGCGTAAAGGTGACGGAACAGATGGTGATCGAGCGTTATTCACACGTGATGCATATCGTCTCCAACGTGGAAGGCAGGCTCAAGCCGGGGCTGACGGCGATCGACGTGCTGCGCGCGACTTTTCCGGCCGGCACCGTGTCCGGCGCGCCCAAGGTGCGCGCGATGGAGATCATCGATGAGCTCGAACCGGTCAAGCGCTGTATTTATGCGGGTGCAGTCGGTTATCTCGGGTTTCACGGCAACATGGATGTCGCGATTGCATTGCGCACGGCGGTGATTAAGGACGGCAGGTTGCATGTGCAGGCGGGCGGCGGCATTGTTGCCGACTCCCAGCCGGCAGCAGAATGGCAGGAGACGCAGAGCAAGGCGCGGGCGCTGCTGCGCGCCGCCGAGATGGCCGAGGCTGGCCTTGATACCCGCCTGGATGCGCGCGGCTGAACGGAGGGAATCGCCATGCTACTGATGATCGATAATTACGATTCCTTTACCTACAACCTGGTGCAGTATTTCGGCGAACTCGGTGAGGAGGTGGCCGTGCACCGTAATGACGAAATCACGCTGGAGGGGATCGCCAGGCTCAAACCCGCGCGCATCGTCGTGTCGCCGGGGCCATGCACCCCGAACGAAGCGGGAGTGTCAGTGCCGCTGATCACGGAATTTGCGGGAAAAATACCCATACTTGGCGTTTGTCTCGGCCATCAGAGCATAGGCCAGGCTTTTGGCGGCAAGGTGGTGCATGCGACGCAATTGATGCACGGCAAGACTTCGCTGATTCAGCACGAGGGTGGCGGCGTTTTCCGCGGCTTGCCGCAGCCGTTCCTGGCCACGCGCTACCATTCGCTGGTGGTCGAGCGCGCCAGCCTGCCCGACTGTCTGGCCGTGACGGCATGGACTGACGACGGTGAGATCATGGGTTTGCGCCACAAGACACTGGCAGTGGAAGGGGTGCAGTTTCATCCGGAATCGATACTCACCGAGCACGGCCACCGGATGCTGAAGAACTTTCTCGAGGAGAAGCGTTGATGAAACCGCAGGACGCGCTGACACGCATCATCGAACATCGCGAGATTTTTCACGAAGAGATGCTGTCGCTGATGCGGCAGATCATGAGTGGCGAGGTCTCACCGGTGCTGATCGCGGCGATCATTGCCGCTTTGCGTGTGAAAAAAGAGACCATAGGCGAGATTGGTGCGGCCGCCACGGTGATGCGCGAGTTTTCAACCAAGGTGCCGGTGCCCGATACGCCGGAACTGATCGATACCTGCGGCACCGGCGGGGACTCCGCGCATACGTTCAACGTGTCCACGGCAGCCATGTTTGCCGCGGCGGCAGCCGGGGCGAAGATTGCGAAGCATGGCGGCCGTTCTGTTTCCAGCAAATCCGGCAGCGCGGATGTCCTTGAGGCGCTGGGCGCCAACATCAACCTGAAGCCCGAAGCGGTCGCGCAGGCGATTGCCGAAACCGGTATCGGCTTCATGTTTGCCCCCAACCATCACAGTGCGATGAAGCACGCTGCGCCGGTGCGCCGCGAACTGGGCGTGAAAACCATATTCAACATTCTCGGCCCCCTGACCAATCCGGCAGGTGCAAAGCAGCAGGTCATGGGCGTGTTTCATCCGGATCTGGTCGGCATCCAGGCACGGGTGCTGCAGCAACTGGGCAGCCGCCGGGTGATGATAGTGCACGGGCTGGAGGGACTGGATGAACTGTCGATCAGCGGACCGACGACGGTCGGCGAACTGAAGGACGGCGCAGTGCGCGAGTACATGGTCGCACCCGCGGATGTCGGCCTGAAAACGCATAACAACTCGGCGATTCGGGTCGAGAGCGTCGAGCAGTCGCGCGACATGCTGCTGGGCGCGCTGGCGGATGAGCCGGGGGCGGCGCGTGACATCGTTGCGCTGAACGCCGGTGCAAGCATTTATGTTGCCGGTCTGGCCACGACACTGGCCGACGGGGTAAAAAAAGCGCTGACGGTGATTGCGAGCGGCGCAGCGCGACAGAAACTGGATCAATTCGTCGCCTTCACGAAGAGTCATGGCTGACATTCTGCAGCGCATCCTGGCGGTCAAGGCGCAGGAAATCAGCGCGGCACAGGAGCGCATGCCGCTGGCACGGATGCAGGCAGCAGCCAAGGCGGTTGCGACTGCGCGTGATTTCGCCGGTGCGCTGAGCGCCCGGATCGCGAGCGGGAAGCCTGCGGTGATCGCCGAAGTCAAGAAGGCCAGTCCGAGCAAGGGCGTGTTGCGCGAGCAGTTCGATCCTGCGGCGATTGCTGCGAGCTACGAACGCCACGGTGCCGCCTGCCTGTCGGTGTTGACCGATGCGCAGTTTTTCCAGGGAAAAATCGACGACCTGAAGGCGGCGCGCGCGGCCTGCAGGCTGCCGGTGCTGCGCAAGGACTTCATGATGGATCCTTACCAGGTGTACGAGGCACGTGCCGCCGGCGCGGATTGCATACTGTTGATCGTGGCTGCGCTGAAGCCCGCGCAGATGCGCGAACTTGAAAATATTGCGCATGAACTGGGTATGGCCGTGCTGGTCGAAGTGCATGATGGCGGCGAACTGGATGCCGCGCTTACGCTGCGGACACCGTTAATCGGCGTCAACAACCGCAATCTGCGTACATTTGAGACCACGCTCGACACGACGCTGGGTTTGCTGCAGAAAATCCCGAAGGACCGGATCATCATCACGGAAAGCGGCATTCTGAATACAGAGGATGTCGCACGGATGCGGGCTCACGATGTGCACGGTTTCCTGGTCGGCGAGGCATTCATGCGCGCGGCCGATCCCGGGGCGGAACTGGAGCGTTTGTTCGGCCGGGCGGCTTGATCCGCTGTTGAATGCGGAAAAATCGATGGCCAGTGAATTGACACCGAAAATTTGCGTAAACTGTCAGGTGTGATGCGTATCGACGATCTGATTATCGGCTTCGACAAGGGTTTGCGCACGGTGTTTGCGCCGGCGCGCAGCGCACGTGCAACGCCTGGCGATGATATGCCGGACGCCGATCTGGATGCCGCGCAGCGCAGTCTTGCAGCGGCGCTGATGCGTGTTAATCATGCCGGGGAAGTCTGCGCGCAGGCGCTCTATCAGGGCCAGGCATTGACCGCGCGAGATTCAGCGGCCCGGGCTGCGCTGGAACAGGCGGCTGAGGAAGAAACTGAACATCTGGCCTGGACCGAGCGGCGTATCGCCGAGCTCGGCGGCCGCAAGAGCCTGCTCAATCCACTGTGGTATGCCGGTTCGTTCGCCATCGGCGCTGCGTCGGGGTTGCTGGGGGACAAGTGGAACCTGGGGTTTCTGGCGGAAACCGAGCGCCAGGTTGTCCGCCATCTCGACGGCCATCTCGGGCGCTTGCCGGCGGACGAC
>JBFKCU010000209.1:0-5406 GCA_041620115.1 Burkholderiales bacterium
ATCAGGGGTTGTTCCTCGGTCCAGTATTCCGCCGCCGACCGTGCCAGATTGTCGCCGCTCATCTGCGCCCAGCGCTGCAGCGTGCGGCCGGATTCGGCCATGCGATGCGCGGCAATGTCACCGAACACGCGCGACAGATCGGCCTCGGCGTCCCAGCGCAGGTGGCGCCACAGATGATTGATTGCGGTGGCGAAGGCAGTGTCGCCGTCGATGACGATATCGCGCCAGGCGTTTTCATCACGGGCTGCAACGCGCAGCATCAGCCCGGGGGTCAGCGTCATGGTGAGGTCGGCTGCGGCACCGGGTGCGGCCGCCGCGACCTCGCCGCTGTCTAGCACGGCGAGGCGGGTATCAAAGGGCGCGCAACAGAAGCGGGCAACCTTGCCCGCGTGCGGTTTCAGTGCGTCGCGGGCCCAGTCATTGGCGCGAAGCAGGTGGTTGAGCGGTGCGCCAGCGAGTGCGTCTAACATCGGGCAGGGACGGGCCGGAGCCCGTCCTCCTGCTCAAGCCTGCTGGATGCCGGAAACCAGCCACCCGGTTGAACCGCGCAGCGGTTTTTCCAGGTGCCAGATTTCGGCGAAGGCTTGCGGTTCTGCGTCCGCACCTTCGCGGATCAGGCCGGAGAAGCGTACGCTGACGATGTAGAGCAGGCCCTCGGTGACAACGTCGAGCACCTCGGATTCCAGCGTGACTACATCGGTCTTGCCTGACGCAGCGCCTTCGGCCTGCCACTGCTCTTCGACTGCCGCGAGCACATCCGGGGTGAGAAAGTCGGCCAGCGCGGCGCTGTCGCGCGCGTCGTTCGCTTCCTGCAGGCGCACGAAATTACGGCGCGCGTGACGGATGAATTCGTCGGCATTGAAATCCGCGGGCCAGCGACGCTCAGCATTGGCGCCGAAGGCAGCGGTCGTTGCGGCCACCGAATGCGGCGCAGCGCCGCCCGCGCCGCCAAAGGCCGCCGGTTCTGCGGGCGCATTGCCGCTGGTATTGCCGGCGTACTGCAGCGGGGCCGGCGCGTTGCGACCGCGCAAGGCGCGAAACGCCATGAAAGCGATGCCCGCAATGGCCGCAATCAACAGCAGCCCTGCGAGTCCGCCGGCGAGGCCGTTGTTCATGAACAGCGCCATCAGTCCGGCGCCCATGGCGAGTCCGGCGAGCGGGCCCAGCCACTTGTTGCCGGCGGCTGCGGCGGGCTGTTGCGCGGGAGCGCCGGCAGCCTGCTGCGATTGTTGTTGGGCCGGCGCCTTGGGCGCCGCCTGCTGTTGCATGCTGCGTTGCGAGCCGATGCTCTTGCCGCCGCCCATGCGGCGCGCGTCAGCATCAACGGCGATCAGCGACATTCCAAACATTGCAATCAGCACGGTCAGCAGCTTTTTCATCACAGACTCCGGTTCTGGTTGGACTCGCGCATTATAGCGATGCGCGGGGCGCGCGGGCATTACGAACAATAATGATGGAAATCAACGGATCCGGTGGCGATGGGCCACAAAAACCCTTTTGAATCAGGGGGGGACGGCATCAGAAACGGAAGCCGCGATGCAGTGCGACGACGCCGGCGGCGAGATTGAAATATTCGACGCGCTCGAGCCCGGCGTGCTCCATCATCTGCTTCAGCGTTTCCTGGTCCGGATGCATGCGGATGGATTCGGCCAGATAGCGATAGCTGTCCGCATCGTTGGCCACCAGCTTGCCCAGCCGCGGCAGGACCTGGAAGGAATAGGTGTCATACAACGGGGCCAGCGGTTGCCACACCCGTGAAAATTCCAGCACCAGCAAGCGGCCGCCGGGCCGGAGCACACGATACATCTCGGCCAACGCGGCATCCTTGCGGGTCATGTTGCGCAGGCCGAAGGCGACGCAGACGCAATCGAAATGCCCGTCCGGAAACGGCAGCTTCTCGGCATTGCATTGCACGGCCGGAGGCATGAGTCCGTCGTCGAGCAGGCGGTCCCGGCCCCGCCGCAGCATCGGGCCGTTGATGTCGGTGATGATGACCTTGCCTCTGGCCCCGACGCGCTGCAAGAACAACCGGGTCAGATCTCCGGTGCCGCCCGCGACATCGAGCACCCGCTCGCCCGGGCGGACCATGCTCTGATCGACGGCAAAGCGTTTCCATAACCGGTGCAGGCCCGCCGACATCAGATCGTTCATCAGGTCGTAGCGCGACGCGACCGAGTCGAAAACGTCGGCGACCTTGCGCGCCTTCTCGTCTTCAGCGACTTTGCGGAAACCGAAATCGGTGGTTTTCATGATGTACAGACCGGCGCGTGGCGCGGGCTAAGCCTTTTCCCGCGATGCGCCCGCTTCCTGCAGCCGCTGCAGGTAATGCTGCCACATGGATTCCTGTTGAATGCCGTAATCGTAGAGCAGATCCCACGAGTAGATTCCCGTGTCGTGCCCGTCGGAAAAGCGCAGCTGTATGGCGTACTGGCCCACCGGTTCCACTGCCGTGATGGTGACGTCTTTCTTGCCCGTCTGAAGGACTTCCTGGCCCGGTCCGTGGCCACGCACTTCGGCGGACGGGGAGTACACGCGCAGGAACTCGCATGGCAGGCGAAACGTCTTGCCGTCGGCAAAGGAGATTTCCAGTGCCCGCGAGGCCTGATGCAAAGTGATTTCGGTGGGCTGCGGCACGCCCTTGTTGAGTCCAGCCATGTTGATTATTCCGGAAAAATGAATCTGCCCTGCAGATGGATACGCATCATAACCGAGGCTGGATTCCGTAGAAAAAATGTTTTATATACAATGGCTTATTGCGGTCCACCCCCGGCGTGTCATGGTGCTGTAACAACGAGGTCATAATATCGGTGCCTGAAAACAGGCGGGAGCAGGTATGGCTGCGACGATACTGGTGGTTGAAGACGAACCGGCGATACAGGAGCTGGTGGCCTGCAATCTGGAACTGGCCGGGCATCACACGCTGCGCGCTGAGTCGGCGGAGCAGGCCCTGCAGATTGTGCGTGAGCAATTACCGGATCTGATCGTCCTCGACTGGATGCTGCCGGGCATCAATGGCATCGAATTCGCGCGCAGGCTGCGCGGCGACAAACGGACCCGGGCCGTGCCGGTGATCATGCTGACGGCGCGTGCCGAAGAGCGGGACAAGCTCGCGGGTCTGGAAACCGGGGCGGATGATTATGTCACCAAGCCGTTTTCGCCGCGCGAACTCAATGCCCGCGTCAAAGCCGTGCTGCGGCGGCGATCGCCGCAGGCCACTGACGATGTGGTCGAAGCAGCCGGTCTGCAGCTTGATCCCGCCGGTCACCGTGTGACCGGCGCCGGCGAAATCCTGCAATTGGGGCCGACCGAATTCCGGCTGCTGCATTTTTTCATGACCCATGCCGAACGCGTACATACGCGCGTGCAGTTGCTGGACCAGGTGTGGGGCGACCACGTGTTTGTCGAGGAGCGTACGGTGGACGTGCACATCCGGCGCCTGCGCAAGGCACTCGCGCCGACGGGGCACGACAGTCTGATCCAGACGGTGCGCAGTGCCGGCTACCGTTTCTCGGCGGGCTGAGTCGCGCCACCGCATGCGATAATCGGAGTCCAAAGGGGCGCGCGGGTGAACATGATCTGGTTGCAGTGGGCTTTGCGTCTGGCCGCGGCGGCAGGCGCATGCGCGTTGTTGTGGCCCGTTGCCGGTGCGACGGTGGCGCTCGGCGTTTTCACGGCAGTTCTGTTCCTGATGCTGCTGCATCACGTGCGCCATCTGGTGCGGCTTTCGCAGTGGCTTGCTGACCCGCGGCCCGAGGCGCTGCCTGACAGCTCCGGTCTGTGGGAGGATGTCTTTGCCGCGTTCTACCGCCTGTTGCGCCGTCAGCGGCGCAGTGAATCGCGGTTGACGGCGACGCTGCGCGATTTCCGTAAGGCCGGCCAGGCAATGCCCGATGGGCTGATCATCGTCGACGGGGCCAACCGGATCGAGTGGTGCAACCCCAAGGCGGCACAGCATTTCGGCCTTGATGCGCAACGCGATGCGGGCCAGTTGATCACTTACCTGGTGCGCCAGCCGCAGTTCGCCGAGATCCTGGAAACCGAAGGTTATGCCGAACCGCTGACACTGCGCAGCGCGCGTGGCGGAGACCTGATTCTGTCGGTGTTGATCGTCCCCTATGAGGCCAACCGCAAGCTGATCATCAGCCGTGACGTGACCGACCGTGAGCGCGTGGAAACGATGCGCCGCGATTTTGTTGCCAATGTGTCGCATGAATTGCGTACTCCGCTGACCGTCATCGGCGGCTTTCTTGAAACGATGGCCGACATGGAAACGCCCAACATCGGGCTGATCCGCCGCTCACTGCCGATGATGAGCGAGCAGGCGAAGCGCATGCAGAGCCTGGTGGAGGACCTGCTGGTGCTGTCGCGACTGGAATCCGCGGGCCATTCACTGCGCGAGGATCCGGTCAACGTGCCGGATCTCGTGCGCGGGCTGCATCATGACGCGCTGGCGCTGTCGGCGGGACGGCACAAGCTGACACTGGCGCTGGAGAGCGCGGCATGGGTGAACGGTGCCGAAGATGAACTCCGCAGCGCCTTCGGCAACCTGCTCAGTAATGCCATACGCTATACGCCCGCAGGCGGTGACATTGAACTGTCGTGGCGGAATGTCGCGGACGGCGGCGCAGTCCTTGCGGTACGCGATACCGGCATCGGCATCGCCCGCGAGCACCTGCCGCGGTTGACCGAACGCTTTTACCGGGTTGATCGTGGCCGTTCGCGCGACACCGGCGGCACCGGGCTCGGTCTGGCGATCGTCAAGCATGTGGTCAACCGGCACGCCGCGCGCCTGGAGGTCAGCAGTGAACCGGGACGGGGCAGCTGTTTCAGCGTGGTGTTTCCGCCGGGTCGTATGACCGCAGCCGTGGCGGCTGTGGCCGCGCCTGAGGCACGCAGCGCATAAGCCGGCGGCCCCGACCCTTATTTCAGTTCGTCCCGCAGTGCAAGCGCCAGCGCCGCCGGGTCGATCGCCAACCCTGCCGCCGGAATCGCGCGCTGGCGCGCGCCCCAGATCGGTTGCGGAAAATGCGGATCGTCCGCGAAACGCGGGATGACGTGCCAGTGCACATGCGGCACCATGTTGCCCAGGCTGGCGAGGTTGATCTTGTCCGGATTCATTTGTTTGCGCAGTGCGCGTTCTACGGCGAACACGACATTCATGCAATGCGCGCGATCTGTCGCGTCGAGGTCGCTCATTTCCTTGACATGCGCGCTCCATATGACGCGGCAGAACCCTGGGTAACCCGGCTCGTCAACCAGAACTACATGGCAGCGCGCGTCCTGCCACAATACGGTGCCGGCGGGCCCGATGCACAGCTCGCAGCTCACCGCAGGTTTTCCCGGAATGTCCAGGCGGCCGCGCGATAAACCAGATCAGCGCCGAGCAAAGCCGCGGCTTCGCGCCAA
>JBFKCU010000210.1:0-5354 GCA_041620115.1 Burkholderiales bacterium
CCGGGTCGGCCATGACCAGGCGCATGCTGTCAAAGAGCAGGTTGGGATCGGCGACGAACTGGCCGGTCACATCCACCGGGTTCCCGGTCGTGCCAAACGCCGGAATGACCTTGGCCAAGGCGGCCCGCGTTTGCGGTGCAAGATCCGCCACCTGCAGCCCCATCTCCTCCGCACGGTCCGCCATCAGCACGCCCGCACCACCCGATTGCGTCACGATGCCGATACCGCGTCCTGTCGGCAAACTGCAGGCGCCGAGCACATCCACGACATCGAGCATGTGTTCCTCATTCCGCGCACGCACGATGCCGAGCCCGCGGATCACACCGTCAAACACCGCATCAGCACCGGCCAGCGCGCCGGTGTGCGATGCGGCCGCCTTGGCACCGGCGGCGGTACGGCCGACCTTGGTCAACGTCAGCGGCTTGCCCAGTTGCAATGCGTGCTCAGCCAAAGCTTTCAATCCGGCACCGTCACGCACCCCTTCGATGTATCCCGCGCCGACAGCAATACGGTCATCGTCCAGCACTGCACGCATCATCTCTACGAAATCGACATCGCATTCATTACCGGTATTGATGAAATAACCGAGTCCGAGTGCGCGCCGCCGTGCCAACGCGGCAATTGCGGTGCCGAAGGCGCCGGATTGCGTGACAAATCCTACTGGTCCCGGCGGGGTCGGCCCTTCGGCGAACTGGCCAAAGGTCGCGATGACCTGGTCATAGGCGTTGATCAAACCGAGACAATTCGGACCGCACAACCGCAATCCGCCGAGTCGCGCGGTTTCTGCGATCTCGCGCTCGAGCGCACGTCCCGCCTCGCCCATCTCGGCAAAGCCGGAACTGAAAATTACAGCACCGGGCGCGCGCCGCTGCGCCAGCATGCGCACGGCATTCAGCACTTCAGCCGCAGGCAAGGCAATAATCGTCAGATCGGGCGTCTCGGGCAGTGACGCAACATCGGGATAGCAGCGCAGTCCGGCAATGGATTCATATTTCGGGTTAACAGGGAAAACGCGGCCGGGATAACCCTTTTCCTGAAGAAAACGCAACGTGCGGCCGTTGATCTTGGCTAAATCCGCAGAAGCGCCAAGGATGGCGATTGAACGGGGGGTGAGCAAAGCCTGCAGGTTGTTCATCGGTTCGTATAGTGAGAGGCCGCATGCATCGGCGGTGCGACGCGTCCGCGGATTACACCACAACAGGAGACCGTCGGTAAAAGCTCAGGTGACCTGGCGTAGCCAGCGTTGATCCTGTTCAAGGCTGACCAGGTCCGCAAGCGTGCGGGCGCCACCGGCAATCGCCTGCGCCATCACCACCTGCAGCAGTTGCGCCGTGGCGAGCGCATCCGCCAGCGCGTTATGGCGCGCCTGGTTGGTGATGCCGAATCGCAGCAGCCAGTCGTCCAAGCCCGCCGGCGCGGTGGTCCGCGCAGGCGCGAACAGAGTCGGCGCGAGGTAGTCGAGGTCCAGCCAGAGGTTCTTGGGCACGGCACCCAGGGCGCCCCTGCAAGTGCGCTCGATCATCACGCGGTCGAACCCGGAATGAAAGCCGACGATGGGCGCGTTGCCCGCGTACTCCAGGAAATCCAGCAGCGCCACCACCGGGTCCTCCCCCTCGAGCTGGGTCGTGCCATCGATGCCGTGGATCAGGATATTGGCGGTTGCACTGGCCTGCGGCTGGCGCAATACGACCTGAAATGCGCTGCTGAGTCTTATGACGCGCCGCTCGACGCTGATGGCGCCGATCGAAATGAGTGTGTCCGATACCGGATTGAGTCCGGTGGTCTCGACGTCGGCGACGACAAATCGCAGCGTCTCCAGCGACGACGATTCAGGTAACGGCGGCAGCCCCAGATACGCGGCAAGGGCAGCGGCCTGGTTCGCGCCCAGTTCGGGCGGCTGGCCGAACAGACGGCGCAGCCAGCTCATGCCCGCACGGTCATAGCTTGTAATCGAGCGCGATCCGGCTCTGCAGCTTGCGCACCTGGCGAAAGCTTTCTTTCAGGATACGGCGATCGACTTCGTTGAGTTGCGTGGGGTTCACGCGATTCGCGCCCTTTGCCGTGGCGCCGGGGGCCATCTGGCCGCGGAGTCGCAGCGTTTGCAGAAAAAAGAAGGCATCGGTCATCGATGCAATTTCCCCGTCGGGCAAGCGCAATGCCGCGCCGGCCTGACGCAGTCGCTCGGCGGTGTTGGTATGGGTCACGCCGGCAGCCAGTGCCATCAGTCGGGCTGCGTCGGTGAACAGGCGTGCTCCGGTTTTCTTCAGGTCGATGGTGCCCGGGAATTCGCTACCGCTATCGGTCACAAAATCGCTGATAATTCCCAGCGGCGGGCGTGATTCCAGCGCGTAGCCGGCGAGGAAGCGTTGAAACAGTTTTTCGTTCTGCGTGATCTCGGTCAGGTGTTCACGCAGCGACCGAGCCAGCGCTTCATCCCCATGTACCGGGCGAAAGTCGAAAAAAATGACTGCATTGAGCAGTGCCTGGGGGTTGGTGACACGCACCCAGGATTCGAATTGCTGGCGCCACTCGGTAAGGCTCAGGCAGCAACGGGGGTTGCCGGCCATGATGTTGCCCTGGCATAACGGAAAACCGCAGGCATCCAGCGCCTGGTTGACCGCCTGCGCAAAGGGCAGCAGCCGTGCCCTGATGGCATCCGCGTCCTCGCCGGCGTCGGCAAATACGAGACCGTTGTCCTGATCCGTGCTGATCGTCTGCTCGTAGCGGCCTTCGCTGCCGAATGCAAGCCAGCACCAGCGGATGTCATCGAGTGCAAAGCGCGTGCGCTCGACGTCGAGCACCTGCCGTACCAATGCGTCATTCAATGTGGAAATGATCTGCGTCAGCTGTTCGGCGGCCACACCCTGACCGAGCATATTGCGCGCCAGCGTATGGATATCGGCTGCCGCGCTGCGCAATTCATCGATGCTTCCGGCTGCCGCGATGGTCCGGTTGAGTGCACGGACGCTGACGCGTTGCAGGGCAAAGAGATCGCGTTCGGTGACGACGCCGATGATCCGGTTGCCGTCGCATACGGGGACGTGGCGGATACCGCGATCGGCGATCAGCAACGCAGCATCGTAGGCACTGTCCTCGGCAGGCAGAGTCAGAGGATCGGGGGTCATCACGTCGCTGATCGGCCGCGTCAGATCGTGCTGCGCGAGTGCGACGCGGTCGAGCACATCATGCCGTGTAAAAATGCCGACCGGCCTGCCGTCCTCGCCAGTGACCAGCATCGAGCCGACCTTGGCTTCCTGCATGCGCCGCAGCACGTCACCGATGGCGGTCTGCGGTGCGCAACTGACCGGCGCTCGCGTCACCAGCGAGCGCAGCGTGCGGCTCATGGCCTGCTGCTCCCCGGTCGACGACGTAAAATTGAGCTTGATCAGCCGCCGTGACTCGCGCAGCAGGCTGGCCAGATAGCGCGTGGCGAAATCGCGAAAGACCGGGCTGCGGGTCAGCAGTTCAGGAAATTTCTCGGCAGACAACTCGTAGCAGAACGTGTCCGCCGTCGCGGTATAGGGCGCTGTGACCGGACGCTGCTCCAGCAGCGCGCTAACCGAGAAACACTCCCCCGCCCCCAGACAGACCGGCTCGGCGTCGCCATCATGTCTGGCATGGAAGGGCATCACCTGAACCGTACCCCGCTGGATGATGCGGAGCACCGGCGGCATGGTCTGCGCCGGCGCGAGGATGATCGTATCCTTGGGGTAATAACCCAGATCAAGGTTGGCGGCCAGGAACCGGACCGCGTCCTCCTCCATCCGATCAAACGGTGGATATTCCCGCAAGAACTTCAGCGTGGCGGCCGCCAGCGTATCGGCTGCGTTGCCGGTTGCTGGTGGACTGGTCACCGCTGACTCCGTCGGGTTCAGCGCACGACGAGTACGGGAATCTTGCTGTGCGTGAGTACCTTGACGGTTTCGCTGCCGAGCAGCAGTCCGGTCAGACCGCGTCGCCCGTGCGACGCCATGACCACGAGATCGCATTTGCGGTTGCGTGCCACCGCGATGATCTGCTGATACGGCAAATCACTCGCCATGACCACGGCCGAACCTTTCAGCCCTGCCTTGGTGACCCGCTGCAATACCTTGTCCAGCATGACTTCGGCGCGCCCCTTGGCATCCTTTTCGTAGCGTCGTTTCAGTTCGGCGCTCATCGGCACCGCGAAACTTTCGTCGACGACCATGCGGAACTCGGGCACCACACTGAGCAGGGTTACTTTGGCACCCAAGGATTTCGCCAGGCCGATGCCACGGACGATGGCGCGATTGGCCAGCTTGGATCCATCGGTAGGTAACAGGATATTTTTGAACATGCGGCTCCTCGTTGAGATGAAATTCCTGCCCGTTCAGGCGATGTTTACTGAGTTGCAGAATATCACGCAGGATGCGGGCGGCATTGACCAAGATCAATGCCGGGCCGTCGCGTGCCGTGGTCCAAGCCGCATCACTGAAGAAATTTAATTAAATTAAATAAAATCAATTGGTTACGTTGACCCTGCAACAGGAGTCCGCGGCACATACCTGCGGCTAATGCGGTTTGCTGGCGAGGTGCGCAGGAACCGGCAGTGCAACCACTTCGATGCCTTCATCGCGCAGCGCATCCACCTGTTTCGGCGATGCGATGCCGCGGATATGCCGCTCCGGCGATTCCTTGTAATGAATCTTGCGCGCCTCTTCCGGAAAGGCGCGGCCCACGTCTTCAGTGGTCTCGACGATGTGCGAGATCAGTTTGAGCAGGCGTGCACCGTCAAAATTGGCGTATTGCGCCGGCATGTCGGTTGATTTCTGCGGTTCTACTGCCGGCGGCGCCTCGGCACGACCCGTGTTGACCCGTGCGGCCGTGAGCAGCCGGTTGATCTGCTGGCTGCCGCACAGCGGACAGTTCAGCAGGCTTTCCTTCTGCTGACGTTCGAAATCCTCGCTCGAGGAGAACCAGCCCTCGAAACGGTGGTCGTTTTCGCAACCAAGATCAAATACGATCATTTTTCTGATGATAACCGCGGGTTATGGTGGGCGAGACCGGACTCGAACCGGTATGGCTTGCGCCGAGGGATTTTAAGTCCCTTGTGTATACCAATTTCACCACTCGCCCCGTACGTCATGAATTGTGCCGGGACCGGGCCTCGCGCTGCGCCTGAAACTGGAGGCGGGGGTCGGAATCGAACCGGCGTACACGGCTTTGCAGGCCGCTGCATAACCACTCTGCCACCCCGCCGTTAAAACTAAAAGGGGAAAACGGCTGGTTTCAATTTCAACCGTTTTCCCCAGGATTCTGGAGCGGGAGAAGAGTCTCGAACTCTCGACCTCAACCTTGGCAAGGTTGCGCTCTACCAACTGAGCTACTCCCGC
>JBFKCU010000211.1:0-5347 GCA_041620115.1 Burkholderiales bacterium
GACAGCAGCAGGGCCATCGGCACGCCCCAGCGGGCGGCCACACCGCCCCAGAGCAGGGCGCCGCCGGTCATGCCTGCCGCATAGACCATCAGGTAAAACGACAGCGCGCGGGCGCGCACCCATTGCGGCACAGCGGTCTGCGCACTGACGTGCAGCGTCGACAACACCGCCAGCCATGCCGCGCCGCCGGCAAGCATTGCGATCAGCAGCAGCACCAGGTTCTCCGCCAACGCGACCCCCATGGTTGCCGCTGCATACAACACAGTCGCCCCCCGCACCAGCACGTCGCGCGTAAACCGCCGGCGCAGCCGCGGCATCACCATGGCGGATGCAACCGCACCGGCGCCGATACCGGCAAGGAGCAAGCCGTAGGTACCCGCACCGCCGCCGGCATCGCGAGCCACCAGCGGCAGCAAGGCCCAGGTTCCGGTGGCAAACAGGAAAAACCCGGCCGCGCGCGCCATCACGAACTGCAACGCCGTCGCCGCGCGCACATACCGCATGCCGGCGCGCATCGCGCCGACGAACCGTTCCGCCGGCAACGTGCTCGGCTGCACCTCGCGCCGCCAGCGCCAGAGCACCACGATGACCGCGATGAAAGACAGTGCATTGAGCAGGAACGCCGCCTGCGGCCCGGATGCCGCCACCACGACGCCGGCAATGGCCGGACCGATGGCACGTGCGAGATTGATGCCGAGGCTGTTCAGCGCGATCGCCGCCTGCAGTTGCGCCCGCGGCACCAGCTCCGGCAATGTGGCGGCCCACGCCGGCGTGTTCAGGGCCGCGCCGCAGGCCAGCGCAAAAGTGAACACCAGCAGCATCCAGCCGTTGATCCAGCCCAGTGCCGTAGTCACCGCCAGCAGCACCGCGACGGCGAGCATCCACAGCTGCGTGAAAATCAGATAGCGCCGCCGGTCGACGATATCGGCCAATGCCCCGCCGGGCAGGGCCAGCAGGAAGATCGGCAGTGCCGTGGCCGCCTGCACCAGCGACACCATGACCGGATGCGGATTGAGCGTGACCATCAACCAGCCGGCGCCGACCTCGTGGATCCAGGTGCCGATGTTGGAAATGACCGTGGCGATCCACAGCGCGCGAAACAGCGGCTGTGAGAGCGGCGACCAGGCGGTGGACGGGGGCTGGGGTTCGGGCATGGCGGGAATTAGTGCAAGGTCGCCATCATACCTGCGGTGAAACGCCGTCGCGCCGGAAAATCTTCAATCGAACTGATAGGCATCCATCCCGAGCGCACCGTAAGTATAGCCGGCGTGGATGCGCCGCGGCCGCACGCCCGGGGTCGCCGCGCCCAGAGCGGCAAACAAGGGCAACAGGTGTTCTTCGGTCGGGTGATTGCGCACCGCATCGGGTGCAATACTGCGATAGTCGAGCAAATCCGCGTCCCGGCCCGCAAGCAGCGCGGCGCAGAGCCAGTCGTTGAATGCACTGACCCACGGCGGGGACGCCGCCGCATAGTCACGCCTGACCACCTCGCGCAGATTGTGTGTCACGCTGCCCGAACCGATGATCAGCACCCCCTCGTCGCGCAGCGGCCGCAATGCCTCGCCCAGGCGAAAATGATGCGCCGTGCCGAGACTGCTCTGGATCGCGAGCTGGGTGACCGGAATGTCCGCTTGCGGGAACATCAGCCGCAGCGGCACCCATGCACCATGATCCAAGCCGCGGTCCGGCACTGATTCCGCGGTCATTCCGGCCGCACCCAACGATTCGATCACGCGCGCCGCGAGCGCCGGCGCACCGGGTGCGTCATAGCGCATGCGGTACAGCTCTTCGGGAAAGCCGCCGAAATCATAAATGGTTTCAGGATGCGACGCAGCGCTCACTACCGGCGCCGCGGTGTCCCAATGCGCGGACAGAACGAGGATGGCGTGCGGCTTCTGCAACCCGGCACCGAGTTGCCCGAGAAATCCGCGCGTGGGCCCGGGCTCCAGCGGCAGCGTGGGCGCACCATGGGAGACGAACAAGGCCGGTTGGCGGGTCATGGCATGCATGCTAACCGATCAGGTTGTGCGCGCTGCGGGCAGCGGCGCGCTGCGCATGGCGAGCGCAAAAGCGCCGTCGCCCAGCAGGAACTGCACAACAGCTGCCACCGCGAGAAACACCGGGTATTCCCATCCCCCGCCCTGCGCGCTGAACACCCAGCCGTTGGGCAGATGCACCCAGGCCGCGCCAAGCAGCAGCGGCACGGTCGCCAGCGCCACCCAGCGCGTAAACACGCCGGCCAGCAGCAGCACGCCGCCGCCGAGCTCTGCAGCAATGGTCACGTAGGCCAGCGCGCCGGGAAAGCCCACGGATTCGAAAAACTGCACCGTGCCCGGAACCGTGAACACGACGATCTTGAGCAATGCATGGGCGATGAACATCACCCCCAGCGACAGTCGCAGCAGCAGCGCGGCATAGGGAGCGGTTTGGTTCTGGATCATGACAAGTCTCCTTGATTATTGAATGCGTGAATCAGACGGTTTCAGCGATGCGCTCACCGGCAAACTGCAGCGTGATCAGTGCGACGCGGCGTCCGAGGTGTTCGGCGGTCTTCAGGTCGCTCGGCGGAATCGCTTCCGCGCCTTGGTCGACGTTCGACTGGGTCATCGACCCGGTCGCGCTGCCGAGGCGGTTCAGGTCGTTGACGCTGCCCTTGCTCGAGTTGTTGCCCGGCATCAGGCCGAGCCCGGTCCACACCATGCCGTGCTGCATGGCGAAAGTGAACAGCTGGGTGACGGTGTTGAACTTGTCGCCGCCCTGGCTGCCCGAATGGGTGAAACCGGCAGCGATCTTGTCCTTCCAGCCCTGCTTGAACCAGATCTGAGAACTCGCGTCCATGAACGCCTTGAACGGCGCCGAGACGCCGCCCATGTAGGTCGGCGCGCCGAAGATGATGGCGTCGGCCGCATCCAGGTCCTGCCAGTGTCTGTCGATCTCGGTCACCGAAACCAGTTGAGCATCGATGCCGGCAATGCCCGCCGCGCCGCGCGCGACCGCCCTTGCCACTTCAGCCGTATGGCCGTAACCGCTGTGATACACCACCGCTATCTTGTTCATTTCCGTTCTCCAGTCATTAAGGGTTGAATCGATCGCCAAGCTTTCCAGTTAAGGCAGGTCGAACACCAGCACCTCGGCCGCCTGCCCGCCTTCGAGGACCAACCTGCCGGCACCGGTCTTCAGCGCATCGCCGGCATCAAGCTGCTGGCCGTTCACCGTGATGCCGCCGCGGGCGACGTGGACATAGGTCCGGCGTCCCGGGGCAACGTCAAGTTCGCCGCGTTCCGCGCCGTCGAACAGTCCGGCGTAAAGGAACGCGTCCTGGTTCATGCTCACCGAACCGTTGCGCCCGTCGGGCGAGACGATCAGGCGCAGGCGCCCGCGCTTCTCCGCGGCTGAGAAATGCTTCTGCTCATACGACGGCTTGATGCCGGTGAACTTCGGCTCGATCCAGATCTGCAGAAAATGGGACACGCGCGACCTGTCATGGTTGAACTCCGAATGACGCACCCCCGTGCCGGCACTCATGCGCTGCACGTCGCCCGGAACGATCGTCGAACCGTTGCCCATCGAATCCTCGTGGCCCAGTCCGCCTTCGAGCACATAGCTGATGATTTCCATGTCGCGATGCGCGTGGGTGCCGAAGCCGGAACCGGCACTGACACGATCTTCATTGATGACGCGCAGCGGGCCATACCCCATATGCGCCGGATCGTGGTAACCGGCAAAGGAAAAGCTGTGGTACGAATCCAGCCAGCCATGGTTGGCGTGGCCGCGGTCTTCACTCTTACGCAGATTCAGCATGTCGGTTCCTTTCAGTTGGCGTTGATCCGGTGTTGCGATGGACGACATCCTAGGAGCCCCGGGCGGCGCATGATAGCGAAACTATTTGACTTACTCGATCAATTTTATTGAATATTATTTCTGTTTTAAAACAATGTGTTATATTACTTACATGAAAATAACTGATTTATTTATTCGAGGCTGAAACCGACGTGAGACTGACCCTGGACGCGCTGCTGGTCATCGACGCCATTGACCGCAAAGGCAGTTTCGCGGCCGCCGCGGACGAACTGCACCGCGTACCGTCGGCCATTACCTACAGCGTGCAGAAACTCGAGGAAGACCTCGACGTGCTGCTGTTCGACCGCCGCGGTCATCGCGCCAAACTCACTGCGGCCGGACGCGAATTGCTGGATGAAGGCCGTCACCTGCTGCGCGCCGCAGGGGACCTCGAAGCGCGCATCAAGCGCGTCGCGACCGGCTGGGAAGCAGAATTGCGCATCGCCTACGACGCCATCATTCCCCCGCGCGCGATGCTGCGGCTGGCGCAGGACTTCTCCGGTGAGAATGCCGATACGCGCCTGCGCTTCGCTCCGGAAGTCCTCGGTGGTTGCTGGGATGCACTCGCCTCGGAGCGCGCCGACCTGGTCATCGGCGCCTCCGGCGACGGCCCCGCCGGCGGCGGTTATCAGGCCCGGCCGCTGGGCGAACTCGAATGGGTGTTTGCGATCGCCCCGACGCATGCACTCGCCACCGCGGCAGAACCGTTGCGGCGTCAGGACATCCTTGCGCACCGCGCGGTGGTGGTGGCTGACAGCTCGCGCAATCTGCCGCCACGCACGACCGGGCTGCTGTCGGGACAAAGCACGCTGACAGTCGGCGATGTCGCCGCCAAACTGCAGGCGCAGGTCATGGGCATGGGCGTGGGTTATCTGCCGCGCTGTCTCGCGGCAGCAGCGGTCGAGCGCGGCGAACTCGTAATCCGCCGCACCGAGGAACCCAAGATCAGCCAGCCGCTCTTCCTCGCCTGGCGCACCGCGCACAAGGGCAAGGCATTGAAATGGTTCGTCGATCAGGTCGGTAAACCGGGCTGGCTGGAGCAGGCGCTGCGCGAGGGCGCCGCGTGACGCGCGCTCACCCCCGGAACTAGCGCACCGGCGCGGTTGCGTCGCCGGCGGTCATCACCGCACGCTGGCCGACGATGTAGGTATAAGCCACTGGAATCACGAACAGCGTGAACAAGGTGCCCACGCTCATGCCGCCGATGACCACCCAGCCGATGGCAGAACGCGACTCGGCACCGGCACCCACGGCCGCCGCCAGCGGTACGGCACCCAGCACCGTCGCCGCCGTAGTCATCAGGATGGGCCGCAGCCGCAGCGTGCAGGCCTCGACCAGCGCCTCGGTTTTTTCCCTGCCGCGATCACGCAACTGGTTCGCGAACTCGACGATCAGAATGCCGTTCTTGGTAATCAGGCCGATCAGCATCACCAGGCCGATCTGGCTGTAGACATTGAGCGATCCGCCGGTCAGTTTCATCGCCAGCAGCGCACCGGTCATCGCCAGC